>CAKZWP010000083.1:0-2711 GCA_937921845.1 uncultured Sulfurovum sp. | reverse complement strand
AAGTGGATGCAGGGGAAATGTTGACATTTAACTTAGGTACGCAGAAGGTAAAAAAGAAAAAGTATTATACGCAATTCAGCAAGACACAACCTATCGTTGAGAAAGAGAAAGCAGAAGAGATCTTGGAAAATGTGCTTTTGGAGTCTGTGGCATTACGTTTGCCTAAAGAGGTGAAGTTTGCCTGCCTGCTTTCTGGAGGAGTGGACTCATCTCTGATCTCTGCGATGGCCTCTTTGGAGCAGAAGGTACATACCTTCAGTATAGGGTACGAAGGGTATGAGAAGTATGATGAACGCCCTTTTGCCAAGGCAGTGGCAGAACATATAGACTCCATACATCATGAAGTTCTGTTCAGTAAAACAGAATTTTTACAAACCATAGAAGAGGTGGTCTCTTCTTTGGATGAACCCTTGGCGGATCCTGCCATGTTACCTCTTTACCATTTGATGAAAGTAGTCAACCAAGAGGGATTTAAAGTGGTTTTGACAGGTGATGGAAGTGATGAACTGTTTATGGGTTACAGAACCTATAAAGAATTTTATGATTTGGAGAAAGCAAAGGATCTAAAGTTCAAAGGGTGGCTGCAGCATTATCTCAAATCGCATTTTTCTATGCATAAAGAGTGGGAGTGGTACAAACGTGTCTTTGAGGAGAGTATGTTGTTTCGATCAACCGCTGAAGTATTTACCGATCTTCAGCAAAACAGGCTTTTACGTATGAACGTTAAAGACAATCACTCTTTAAAAGCACTTGAGCCTTACAAAGAAGAATTTGAACAGAGTAGCTGTACTTCCCCTATAGACTGGTATAGTTTTTTAGATATGAAAGTGATGCTGGGCAATGTGTTTTTGCGTAAACTTGACCGTATGAGTATGGCACACAGTGTAGAAGCGAGAAGTCCATTTCTAGATAAAGAAGTAGTCGCTACAGCATTTTCCTGTACTCCTGAACTTCGTATGGGAGAACCTTCTAAAGCACTTGTGAAAAGTGTCGCCAGAAAGTATCTTCCAGAAGAGATAGCCGATCGTAAGAAAAAAGGGTTTAACTACCCGTATATGGAATGGCTGCATGAGAGTGGAGAATTGGCAGTCATTGGGCGCATACAGGCAAAAATGAATCTCTTTCATGAGAGTGAACTTGAAATGTATCTGGAGAAAGGAAAGCAGGGAATGTTCAAGCAGCATCTCTTTTCTATCTATATGTTATGTAAGTGGCTGGAAAAGAAAATAGTAAAGCCTAGGTAATCACTATGAACTACCTAGGTGAATGAGAAAAGGTTAATTAATCTTTTTTAAGAATTCTTGGGAGTGTAATACCTGTCTGACTTTGGTATTTACCTTGTCTGTCGCTGTAGGTTGTTTCACACTGTTCATCCCCCTGCAAGAAGAGTACTTGTGCGATGCCTTCGTTGGCATAAATCTTAGCAGGCAAAGGAGTGGTGTTAGATATCTCTATGGTAATATGTCCTTCAAACCCAGGTTCAAACGGTGTCACATTGACGATAATACCACAACGAGCATAGGTACTTTTCCCTAGACAGATAGCCAATGTGTCACTTGGCATTTTAAAGTACTCTACTGTTCTTGCAAGTGCAAAAGAGTTAGGTGGTACGATACATACCTCACCCTTAAAATCTACAACATTGTTTTCATTAAAATCTTTTGGATCAACGACTTCCGCATTGATATTCGTAAAGATCTTAAATTCATCCGTGACACGAATGTCATACCCGTATGAGCTTAACCCGTAACTTACTACACCTTCTCCTACAAGTCCTTCGCAAAAAGGTGTTATCATTGCTTCTTTGAGTGATTTCTCACGTATCCATTTGTCAGACTTTAGTCCCATATCTTTCCTTCGTTTTATAAATAATGTTATCTGAGTACTTGTATATCAGCGTTGGTTTTGATCTTTTCAAAGTAGTCTTTAAGTGCTTTAGCTTGCTGTTGCTGTTTCCATTTTGCAGCAACGGCACCTTGGGCTGCTTCAAAAGGCATGTTTACCTGACCTTCTTTGGAAAGGACTTTATAGCTTATATATCGGTCCCCTGCATTAAGGGGACGGGTAAATGAGCCATCTTGTGTCTGTAAAATACTACCAAGTAAACCAGGGTTCAGATCTTTCGTTGACTTTGTTACAGAACGGCTTTTTATGCCTTTTGGATTTTTTGTTTGAAGAAATTTCTTCATGCTCTTTTCAGAGGGCGCTGAATATTCAATCAGCTTGACAGAGGCAGGAATGGTAAACTCCTCTTGGTGGTTTTTATAAAAAAGCTTTAGTTCATCTTCACTTGGTGCCGAGATGGTCCTGACTACTTTTTCCTGGTAGAACTTCTCTTTTTTCATCGCTTCTTTGACACTTGAACGATATTTATTCCACGTTGTACCTTGCTCTTTTAATATCTTTTGCATTTTAGGAACAGTAAGGTTGTTTTGTGCTGCGATAGCGGCTATTTTTGCATCGATGTCTACCTCTTCAATATTTATATCTCTCATAGCTGATTTTTGTAAGCGGTCCTGAATAAGAAGATTGGTAGCTTCTGTTTTGGAAATTTGCATCTGTTGTTCTACTGCACGTATCTCAGCAGTGGTGATAGGTTCCCCCTCAACGATGATGGCAATGGCGTCTACCATTTTAGCCTGTGAGAGTGTCAGTAAAGTAATAAATCCAAGTAGAACAAGTTTTTTCATATATATCCGTTTCCCTAATAA
>CAKZWP010000082.1:0-3153 GCA_937921845.1 uncultured Sulfurovum sp. | reverse complement strand
ACAGTTTTACAAAAGTATATGTAGGTTCTAATCCTCGAGTTTCTTTCGAAGAGTTTTACTAAATACCTATAAATAGGCAGATTGAACGGCCTATTTGCTGCCACAATTAGTGAACTCTTTTTCTCTCTTTCAAATCTATTCAGCAACATTTACTTTATGAAGTTTTTATGGAAGGAAATGACTATAGGAGTAAACCTTATAAAATTATATATTTTATAATGTTTTTGAGGATTAATGGAAGGGATAAATAAGGAGAGAAACTACACTCCTCATCTATTATTGTAAAGTAGCACTTCTTATGCAAGAGGAGCCAACGAAAGAAATATTGAATTTAAAAAAGCTGTTAATAATCGATTATTAACACTATAAGTAAAAGGGGCAGCTTTTGCCCATTGGCTATTTAATCTGAGTGAATGCTAAATAATTCCTCCAGAGGTTACACCCCATGTTGTTCTCCATCTACTTTTTACTAGGCTTAAACCTATAATAGCTATGAGAATATTTGCAGCGATAATCATAAATCCAATAATGTAATTTCCAAATATTAAAGTAGATGCACCAAGTATTTCTAAGATAGCAACACCACCAAGACCACCTGCTGCACCAATAATACCTGTCATAATGCCTATATCTTTAGCAAATCTTTGTGGAACAAGTTGGAAAACTGCACCATTTGCCATACCAAGATTTGCCATTATAAGAAACATTACAACAATATCAAGCCAAAATGGCAAGGGTATAAAAGCATTGATAAAGATAAGTACTATAACACTGGTAAGAAAGAAATAAAGTGACTTTATACCACCAATTCTATCGGCAATAGTACCGCCAACAGGTCGGAGTAATGCACCTGCCATAATACAAAATGCCGCAAAATAACCTGCTACTACATGGATATTCTCTTCTCCCAATACTTCTAACCCAAACACTTCCATGTCATCAAAATGCATCGTCATGAGATAGACTTTCATATAAACAGCAAATCCTACAAACGTACCAAAACTGACTGCATAGAAGAGATTGAACCACCATGTATCTCTGTCTTTGAATAACCTCATATAGTCAGAGAACTTTTTAATTCTTGGCGTATAGATCTCTTTGGGTGCATCTTTTGCCATTAACAAATAAGAGATAAATACAAGTAGAGATAAAACGGCTGCCACTAAGAAAACTGCTTGCCATCCCCATAATTCTGCGATCTTTGGTGCAAAAAGAAAACCAAGTACCACACCCATGTTTCCTATACCTGCAATACCGAGTACCACACCTTGTAACCTTGGCGGATACCATTGCCCTGCCTGTGGTAAAGCCACTGCGAAGGATGCTCCTGCAAAACCTAATCCTACACCCACAAATAGTAAACCCTCATACGATATATATTCACCAAACGTAGCAACATAAAACAAAGTAAAGATCACTATGGCTTGTGCAGTTAAAGCTGTTTTTTTAGCCCCAATGACACCTACAAGGTATCCAAGTAAGATACGTAATAATGCGCCGGAGAGTATAGGTACAGCAAGCATCGTAGCACTTTCTGATGCTGTCATAAGAAACCCATAATTAGACATAGTATCAGCGATCTCTGTAGCAAGTGGCCCAAGCATTGTCCAGACCATAAAACTAAAGTCAAAATACAAAAATGCTGCAAACAAGGTAGAGGGACTCCCCTCTCCTTTTAATCGGTTAAAACCTATCATTTTTACTCCTTTAGAATAAATATTATAGTCAAGTATACATGAAAATTATACTGAAATGATAAATATATTGATTAAATATTATACATATTGTGATTATATAATATACATATATTAGATATACTTTAAAATGAAGATTTTTTAGAGAAAAGGAGCTAAGATGCGAATCACACGACTCATCATTTTTTTCATTTCTACTATGATACTTTACTGGATTGCGATGGCAGGTTTATTTGTTTCCTTTGCATACTCTAAAGGCTGGATACTCGCAGACTTTGAATTTATAGATGCAAAGCAAGCTATAGTTCTTCTATCAGATGATAACAACATCACACTACTAGATGTAAGAACCATAAGAGAATATGAAGAGAAACACCTCAAGAATGCTATAAACATACCTGTTCAAACACTAAGTAGCAGTCTAAATATGTTAAAAGAAGATAAAAAGAAACGTATAGTTGTATATTGTAGGTCAGGGAGCAGAAGTATTAAAGCCTCTCGTATTTTGGAAAAAAATGGATTTAACCCATTCAATGTTGAAGGTGGGATCATCGAACTAATACGTAATGATGCAGAAATAGTAAGGTAGTTTCGTATCACTAAAAGAGTGTTCCAATGTTATATCTTTAAAGTATTTTTTGGATGTATAGATTTCAAGTTTCCAGATCCGTTATTATGCACCTGTATTAATCAATAAACAGATTTACTCTTACATTAAACAACTATTTTACATACTATACAGTTCTGAACATATTTATATATTGGTTATTTTTTAATCAACATACTGTATATAAAATATAACTTTACTGTTATACTTGCTTCATAAAATTATAAAAAGGATTTTGGAATGGCAAAAACGTTAATTAAAAAAGTACTAGGCTTAGGGTTTGGTTTAAGTATTGTAGCAACTGCTTCAATGGCAGAATTAGAAAAAACAGATCTGAAAATAGGATTTATCGCACTGACTGACTGTGCACCTATCGTAGTGGCTAAAGAAAAAGGTTTCTTTAAAAAGTATGGGCTGAATGTACATGTTGCAAAAGAGGGTGGCGGATGGCCAGGGATCCAACAAAAGGTAATTTCGGGTGAGTATGATTTCTCACATGCACTAGCAGGTATGCCGATCGCTGCAACGATAGGAATCAACGGAAATGCACATCTTCAAGCACTTTTGTCACTTGACTTTAATGGTAACGCCATTACCTATGGTAATAACATCATCAAAGAGATGGAAAAATATGGTTTAGATAAAACAGAAAGACCTGTTTCAGCGGATAGTTTAAAAAAATATATCGATGCTAAACATAAAGCAGAAGGGGACAGCTATAAACCACTGAGTTTTGGTATGGTACACCCTGTGTCTACACATAATTATGAGTTACGTTACTGGATGGCAGCTTCAGGAATAGTACCTGATGCAGACTGTACGATCAAACCATTCCCCCCACCGACTATGCCA
>CAKZWP010000081.1:0-3535 GCA_937921845.1 uncultured Sulfurovum sp. | reverse complement strand
TATCTATTGTATTGATTGTATCACGGAAAATAATTTCATTCTTTAAAACACTATAATCGATGTTATATTTATCTTTTTTTACTATCTTTTGTGTAAACCCGGTACCCTTCTTTTCTAATCCCATACCATTAAACAAAGGTTTTCCTCTAAATATATTTTCCAATATATCCTCTGGATACATACCACTTAAGACTTCTTTATTGAAAGCACTTTTATACATACATTCTAACAAACTCATGCATACAAAGGTCTCAGATATCTCTAAAGACATCAATGCCTGACCACTGCCATAGATCTCTACTTTTATCTCTTCTTCATTCTCGTAGATAAACCCCATGTCTGCATATTTGAAGGTAGGAGTTTTAAACATGATGAATGCAGAGTTTTGTTTGACATACTCTTTAGGGGTACAAGCACTCAAAAGAAAACCCATTATCAAAAGCGAAACTGTTCTTTTAAAATTCATTTATTTTTCTCTTTTTTTAGCTAAATTATACACTATTTAAGAGATTTTTAAGCACCCTATCTATATAATCCCATCCACAAGTTACAGATGGCCCCATCGTCTAGCGGTTAGGATCCATGGTTTTCATCCATGTTACAGGAGTTCAAGTCTCCTTGGGGTCACCATTTTATAACTTGTAAACTTTTCAATATTTGTGGCCCCATCGTCTAGCGGTTAGGATCCATGGTTTTCATCCATGTTACAGGAGTTCAAGTCTCCTTGGGGTCACCACTTACATATTGATTTTCTACACACTTTATTTTATACAAAATCCACTATAATACAAATAAAAGTGAGCCTTTACATGTTTCGTCTATTTTCTATAACTATATTACTCATATTACCTTTACAAAGTATTGCTTCTGTCTCTTATACTGTCCGTATTGCTGTATATAACAATGTTGATTCTTTACAACATGAGTTAAACAAACTCTCCCCTGCATTAAGGAAAACCGTTGAGATACAAAAAAGAGGAGAACAGCATGTTGCATGTTCTACACATACAGACAATAAAGAGAAACTAGAAAAACTTTTACCTTCTTACCAAAAAGTTTTTCCTGATGCCTTTATCTCAGCGCATCAAGTACAAGAGATAAACACAACACAAACGAAACCTGTAAAAAAAATAGAAGCAAACAAAACGGTTCCTCAAATAAAACAAAAAATAGTCTACAAGCCCTATAGCCGTAAAATAGTCAATCCAACAAAAAACAATATCTCTTTATATGACAGGTTTCACCAAAAAACACTTTATCTTTGTGCCTATGGGGAAAATCCCTGGTCACCTAATGTACTGATACATGTAGCGTTTTTCGACAAAGAAGTTATCTACACGCCTATTATGGGGGAAGTCTCCCCTCGAAGAGAAATATATACCATAGATCAGAACAAACTCCATATATCCCAACAAGGTCTTTTTGATTCGGAAATCTATAATACACTTGACAGCGTCACATCAGAGTACTATCTCATTTCAAGCTGGGTAGGTAAAAGTAAAGTCAATACGATACGTTACTATTTTGATCTGGAAAAGGCTGAAGCCTATGTTGCCTCTTTGAAATAGTCAGAGAGCTTTATGCTCTACTTGTTTAGCATCCAAAAAGAGTTTTTCAAACTCATAATCCTTAAGAGGTTGTGAAAAATAATGACCTTGTAAAATATCACATTTCTGCTCTACAACAAACTTTTGTTGTTCTTCATTTTCAATACCTTCTGCAACGATATTTAATCGTAGATTTTTAGCAATAGCGAAGATCGCTTCAATAAAAGATCTTTCCTCCTGTCCTTGAGTATTATTCAATTCAGATACAAATGATTTGTCAATTTTGATTTCATTAATGGGTAATTGACGAAGATAACTTAAAGATGAATATCCCGTTCCAAAGTCATCCATTGAAAAACGAATACCATAATCCTGAAGTATCCTCATATTAATGATAAGTTGTTTTACATCTTCAGCCACTGAAGTCTCTGTGATCTCAAATACTATTTTTGAACGCTGTTCTTTTGTGAGATACTTGTCACAAAGCTCTTTGACGTCATACAGAAAAGTATGATGAAAGAGCTGCCGCATGCTAATATTAATGGCCATCTGGTCTAAGTAAATACCTTTTTCTTCCCAATGATTCAACATTTGAAATGATTCTTCTAAAATATGATAACCCAATTCTATAATAAAACCCGTTTTTTCAGAGATCGGGATAAACTCAGTGGGGCTCACGTCTCCAAGTTTTTCATTATCCCAGCGTGTAAGTACTTCACAACCAATAATCTCATTCTCTGAATTATACTGAGGCTGGTAGTTAAGTGATATCTCGTTATTTTCAAGAGAAAAATGCAATAAGCGTTCTATTTCAAGTTTCCATTCAACGCGTTTTGCCAGTTCGTCATTGAAAAATATGATGCCATTTCTACCTTGTACTTTTGCCTCATACATAGCAATATCAGCCTCTTTGATAAAACTACTTGCTTCCATTTTAGGATTACTGATAATACTCACACCGATACTGGCACTAATATATAAATGATGTTCTTCTATGCGGTAATTTTCTCTGATGATCCCCAGTAATTTTTCTGAAAAATGTGATGCACTTCCCAAACACTCTTCTTCAGTATCATAAGAAGTACTAAGTATACAAAATTCATCTCCACCAAGACGAGATACATCATTTCCATACTCTTTAGAAAGCAATGCCATACGTTTTGCAACTTCACGAAGTAAAATATCTCCAATATCATGTCCCAATGTGTCATTAATGGTCTTAAAATGATCTAGATCAATAAGTAATAGATAGATATATTTATGATCCTGTTTTTGGATTTTCATAGCGTTAGTAAGAAGTTCTATAAAATAACGTCTATTCCCAAGTGAAGTTAAAGAGTCATGATAAGCCTGGTATTGACTTTTGATAAGATAATTAAAAGTATTGTGCGCAGCATATAACAGTACACCACTTAAGACAATGGTAAAAAAAGCCAGTAGATAGCTATAAAACTCACCTACCATGATAAAATAAAAGGTCAAAGGCAGCATAAGACTTGCCAAAGTAATAACAGCCAGCTTTTTCTGTGAGACCAAAATGGTCGCAGAGACAACAGCGCAACCCAATTGGGTTGCAATGGCCACGTAATGCAACTCTATATCACTACGTAATGTGTACATCACGAACATCACAGTCCAAATAGAGAAATAGCTAAATAAAAAATATCTCAGTTGCCTAAGCCATTTTTCTTTTTGTTGTATACTAAGCTCATTCTCCAGAAAGACCCTATGCAGTCTATATCCCCAAAATGAGAGAGCCAACACAGCAAAAAACCATAAAAGTTCAGGTAAAAAAGAGGAATAAAGCCACCCAATATAAACATAACCCATTCCAGTACTGGCAAAAAGTGCGATCACGACAAGTATTTGTTTGTGCATGAAATGATAAAAGTTCATATTGTCGAGCATGGAATACCTTAAAAATGGTTCTTAAATAATTTGTTTATAATTCTTTTATTTAATATTATTATTTATGATTATAACTGATT
>CAKZWP010000080.1:0-14548 GCA_937921845.1 uncultured Sulfurovum sp. | reverse complement strand
GTCTTCTATCCAGAAAAGTTCACCCTCTTTAAGACGCTCTTTTTTACGTTGTGACTTCGCACGTTTGGGTACAAGAAGTTCGAGTTGATAAGGATCTTTGGCTTGCTCCAGTGCATAGTAGATATTCTCATAGAATGCTTTTTTACTTTGCAGGTTTTCTTTTTCTATATGCACATTTTTGGCTTTATTTTTGGCCCGTTTGGCTAGGTTAAAAAAATAGTCGCTCATACGGTTCACTTTAGTATCTTTGGGCAGTTTTATGATAATTTCATTGCCCCCAAAATCATAGGTTTTAAGCTTGGTGTCATAGGGTTTTATCTGGTATAGATTTGCCAGGATGAGGTTGGCATATCCTGTATATTTCTGTTCCTCTTCTTTCAGTTGTAATGAATCGGGGAGTTTCTCTAAAAGCTGGCTCAGTTTTTGAATCTTTTTATCGGTAAGAGCGAGTTTCTGTTTTTTTAATTCTAAAAGTTTTTTAGCTTGTATTTGCGTAAATGTGTTTTCAAGGTAAACATCTATATCTACGATATCTTTGATCTCTTCTGTACGTGTAAAAGGAGGGATTGCTAGTAATTCAATACCTGGACGGATGACACGAAAAGAGCTGTCAGCATCGATGTGTCTGAGTGCTTCGATGATGACTTCGTTGTCATCAATGAGTATGGCATTGGTATTTTTACCTGTAAATTCTAACTGCAGGTAAATGATCTTGTCTTTGTATGAACTCTTAGGTGCAAGCGTCAAACGTAAGATACGGTCATCGTTTGGTACATCCACAGAGATGATCTTACTTGCAGATAAGAGTGTGTGAAGCAGGGTGTCAAAAGGTGCATTGTAGCCTTGAAGCGGTCTTTGTGATGGGGCTTTGTAGATAAAGCTGTGTCCTCTGGTCATGTTGAAAAAGTAGCTGTCATGTTTGTCAAATACCAACTCAAGAGTATTGTCCTCAATCCGTCTTGCACGGCTAATGAAAGAGAAGTCATTGAGACGTTTGGCGATGGCTTTGAGTTCGTATAATTTCATTTGAGTCTTTCTCCATAATTGTAGTGAAATTCTAGCATAATTTTTTTTCGCTATAATTCGCGTAATATTATATACATTATGTAGAACGAAGGACAACCTATGGCACAAACCATGACAGAAAAGATTTTCTCAGAACATGCAGGGCGTGAAGTGCATGCAGGAGAGATTGTTAGAGTAGATATCGATATGATCATCGGTAATGACATTACAACACCTATCTCTATTAGAGCATTTGAAGAGTCTGGTGCAGAAAAGATGGCACGACCTGACAATTTTTGTATCGTAATGGATCACTACATTCCGGCAAAAGATATCGCGTCAGCTAACCAGGCAAAAATCTCTAGAGAGTTTGCCTATAAACATGACATGAAATACTTTTTTGATGAAAAAGATATGGGTATCGAACATGCTTTGCTTCCAGAAAAAGGACTTGTAGTTCCTGGTGATGTGATCATCGGTGCAGACAGTCACACTTGTACACATGGAGCACTTGGTGCATTTTCAACGGGTATGGGAAGTACAGACCTTTCATTTGGAATGATCACGGGTGGTAACTGGTTTAAAGTGCCTGAGACCATCAAAGTAGAGTTGACAGGTACACCAGGTGAGCATATCTATGGTAAAGATATCATCTTGGAACTTATCCGTCAGATAGGTGTAGATGGGGCATTGTATAAAGCGATCGAATTTACAGGTGAAGCGATCCAGCATCTTGGTATGGCAGATAGATTCTCTATCGCAAATATGGTGATCGAAGCGGGTGCTAAAAATGGTATCTTTGCAGTAGATGATATTACGTTGGCGTACCTTGAAGAGAGAAAAGAAGTGAACGGCGGCTTAAGAGCTGAACCTAAGATCCATGTTTCTGATGCAGATGCTGAGTATTGTCAAGAGATTACTATAGATACATCGGCACTTTCACCGGTTATCGCTTATCCTTTCTTGCCATCAAATGGTAAGCCTGTAGAACAAGCTGTTGCAGATGATTTGAAGGTAGATCAGGTGATGATAGGATCTTGTACAAACGGACGTATAGAAGATCTACGTATCGCAGCAGAGATCATGAAAGGTAAAAGAGTTGCACGTCATACACGTATGATCGTGACTCCAGCCACACAAAAGATACTTCTTCAAGCACAACATGAAGGTTTGATGGAGATCCTTATCGAAGCAGGTGCTGTGGTTTCTAACCCTACTTGTGGTGCATGTTTGGGTGGTTATATGGGTATCTTAGGTGATGGTGAGCGTTGTGTTGCTACAACAAACCGTAACTTTGTAGGTCGTATGGGTGCCAGAACTTCTGAGATCTACTTGGCAAACTCAGCTGTGGCTGCGGCTTCTGCTATAGCAGGGAAGATCGTGGATCCTAGAGATATCTAAAACCCGGCATTTGGATCGAATCCAAATCCTCCTCCGCCAAAATCAGGCGTGCCAAAACTTTGTGTAGCAAAAGAAGGGTCATCATAGCCTTCTTGTACAGAGAGTCCTCTTAACATCGTGATGTCCATTTTAGGGTCTATACCTTTAGGACAGACAGCCGTACACTCTCCACATAAAGTACAATCCCACACACCATTGCTTTGAATGTTATCGATGATATTTTTCATCTCACCTTCACGCTTGTCAGAGCTGTAACGGTACGCACGTGTCAGCGCAAAAGGGCCAAGAAAATCGGGATTCACTGCATAGACAGGACAGGCAGAGTAGCATGAGTCACAGAGTATGCAGTCTGTTTGTGTTTCACTTAGTTTTTCATCACTGTGTGTGAGTGAAGCTTCTTGTGAGCTGTGTAGCCAAGCAGTACTTTTAGAGAGTGTTTCTTTTGCTTTGTGTTTATCTACTTTGAGGTCACGTAGAACAGGATGATACTGTAGTGGCTCTATGATATCTCCGGGTTTAACTTTATACGCACAGGCAAGCTCTTCTCTTCCATTCACACGTACGGCGCACGTACCACAAACCGAGGCACGACAGCCAGCTGAAAATGTAAGTGTGGCATCTTGTGTCTCTTTAATGTAGGTTAGGGCATTCAAAAGAGGTATTTCACCTGCAGGAAGGGTGTAGAGTTGATGTCTATTGGTTTCAGAGCGAAGAATTTTTACTTGCATGTCTCTTCCTTTTTCCACTGGAGTACAATATGCTTTTTCAGTGTTTCATTCTCACTTTCAAATCCAACTTTGTAATGAGCTCCACGGCTTTCATCTCTGGAAATGGCTGCGGAGATGATGGTGGGTGCCAGAAGCAGTGCATTTTGAAACTCCAAAAAGTCGATGAGGTTCTGGTTATTCGCCCGGCTTTTGTCTGCAATACCCATCTCTTTTTGGGTGACTTGCATAGCGATCACTTCGTTTAGCGCTTCATGGAGTTGATCATTTTCTCTGACAATACCGACTTTTTCATAAAAAATATTTCCTAACATCTCTCTGTAGGGATAAAAATTAACATTCGCTTCTTGTGATAAAAGTGTCTCTATTTCTGCAGCATCTTTTTGTTGTTGAGTATCATCGGCAGGTTTTGAACTTGCATAAACAGAGTGTTTATAGGCATTTTCTCCTGCAAACTTTCCAAAAGCTGTAATTTCAAGCAGAGAGTTCCCTCCAAGGCGATTTGCACCATGTACTTTGGCATTGGAACATTCACCAACAGCAAAGCAGCCTTTGATCCCATTTACTTCCAGATCATGATCTACGTCTATCCCACCCATCGTGTAGTGAGCTACAGGTTTGATGGGGATAAGCTCAATTGAGGGATCAACGTGTTCATGCATTTTACAGAGTTCTACCTCCTGAGGTAGAAGCTCCATGAGTTTCTCCTCGCCTAAATGGCGTACATCCAAAAAGACTCGTTGATCCTCTTTTATCTGGCTGAAGATGGCACGGGCTACTTCATCACGGGGCTTGAGTTCATCTACAAAACGTTTTCCTGATTCATTTAGCAGATACCCGCCTTCTCCTCTAGCACTCTCAGAGATGAGAATACAAGAGTGTTTGAGTGCAGTGGGGTGGAATTGTATGAACTCCATGTCTGATACGGCTCCGCCTGCACGTAGAATAGATGCAACACCATCACCGGTAGAACCATATGCATTAGTGGTAAATCCATGATAGAGTGAAGCATATCCGCCTGTGGCCATGATGACAGACTTTGCATTGATCTGCTTGACCTCTCCTGTACGGACATCTAAAAAAGTGGCACCTTTTACTGTATCGTCTTGGGTGATAAGATTGAGAAGATAGTGCTCATCCAAAAAGTCTATCTCTTCTTTTAGACAGGTGTCATAAAGGGTATGGAGTATTTTAAGTCCTGTGTAGTCCTGGGCATAACATGCACGTTTGGCCGAAGCACCACCCATTTGACGCTGGGCTATGGTCTGAGTACCGATCTTCCCATTGTCAAGTCTTGAAAAGGGCACACCCAAGCTCTCTAGCCATGCTATGGTTTCAGGAGCATCTGTACACATCTGTCTGACCATAGCTTCATCACAAAGCCCGTGTGCAGACTTGATGGTATCTGCAATGTGCGAACTTACATGGTCTTCACCGACATTGCCAAGGGCAGCGTTCATGCCTCCTTGTGCCATAGAAGTTTGTGAGTTCGTAGGGTAGGTTTTGCCTACTACGGTGACAGAAGCCCCCTCTTTTTTTGCAGCAAGTGCAGCTGTGAGTCCTGCACCACCAGAACCGATGATAAGTACATCTATCATTATTTCTCCATAAATACTTTAATATTGTCTACAATACCTTCAAGAAGCTTTTTTCTAGCTTCTATACTGGTCCAAGCCATATGTGGAGTGATGAGAAGCCTCTCTTTGTGTTTGACTTCATTGAGTCTGTTGTTGAGTGTAAGAGGTTCTTGTTCCAGGACATCCAATCCAGCGTATAATGTACGTCTGTCAAGTTCAAATGCCAAATCTGTTTCATTAATGATACCCCCTCGACCTAAATTCAAAAGAATAGCATCATTTTTTATATAGGGCAGGTTGTTTTCATTGATGAGGTTATAGGTATCATCGTTAAGTGGTGCATGAATGGAAATAATATCACAGTCTTTGAGGATAAATTCTAAACTTTGATGCGGGTAGGCATGATGAAGATTCTTTCCACTGGTAGAATGGTAACTGACTTCTGCCCCAAATGCAGTAGCGATTTTGGCAACTTCCTGTCCTATGGACCCAAAACCGATGATCCCCCATTTTTTTCCAGAGATCTCATAGAATGGACGACTTACATCTGTAAAGATCCCTGATTCACTCCATGAAGCATCTTTTACAACGGCATCATAATATGCCATTTTTTCAAGTAGATAGAGCGCCATGGCAAAGGTATGCTGCACCACACTTTTTGTTGAATATCCTGCAACATTCTTGACCTCTATGCCTTTAAATTTGGCAGCGTCCAGGTCAACATTGTTCATACCTGTTGCAGCGATACAGATAAGTTTTAGTCTAGGGGTTTCTTCCATCATATTTGCAGTGATGACCACTTTATTGGTAATAACGATATCTGCTATCTGGATACGCTCAAGTGTCTCTTCTTTAGAGGTAGTTTGGTAGACAGTGAGGGTTCCAAAAGACTCAAGACTACTAATGTCTAAATCATCACCTAATGTCTTGGCGTCAAGTAATACGATATTCATATGTTCCCTTAATGTTGAGGTGTTAGTGTAGCGTTATCATCTTCGCAAGAAGGTGTTTCCGTGATGGTAAGGGCACAACCTGCATCCTCTGCACCTGCGCTTAAGAAATCTGAAGAGAGCCCGAGTGTACTGTTTTGTACCGGTGCAGATAGTATTTCAGGGCTAAGTACTTCTTCTTCATTTTTCGTTTCAAAATGTGCGATGATCTTTTTGTCACCTTTTAAAATGGTGATGCTTGAGGGCTCTTTGATCACAAGTACAGGGATGCTGCTTATATCAACAAATTTCAAAAACCCTCTTGCATTGACATCTTTGGCCTGGATAGGAGTATAACTGATGTTGTTATCTTTAAAATAGGTTTTTACTTTTATACAGTGAGGACAAGTGTCTGATTGTATAAGGTAATTGCCCGGGAGCGTGACATACGCTTTGTTCTTAGGGATGGCAAGTGTGTTGAGAGCAATGTAAACAGCCAAGATGGCAGCAAAAATGACTATAAAGTTTTTAAAATGGCTAAAGAGTGCTATCACAAGTAAGGAAGAGAAAACACCTAAACAGAATAGACAAGGTTCGGGGTTTGCTAAAAATTGGTATCCGAGTATAGTTGCTTCAAAGGCAATGGCTGCATAGAGTACCATAAAATAGAGTGTTTCAAAAAATGTACTCTTTATGGAACGTGCTCCAAGAATGACAAGAACAAAGACAGATACAAGTCCAAAGTAGTGAAGATAAATAGGGTCAAATTTCAAAAGTTCACCGGCAAGTTTACACCCTACCTCTCCACATAAAGAGGTGTTTTGAAACTTAAGATAGGTTTCTACTGCTATATACACAAGCAGTAAAAAAGGTAAAAAAACTCTAGAAAAAAAATGCATATACGCTCCTGTTAGTTATCTGAAATACTCTCTGCTATAGCTGTTGCTCTTCTTTTTGCTTCTTCTACTTCATCAAGTACAAGGCTTACAGCCATACGACGGCCTACATGTGATTCTGGTTTCCCGAAGACCCTTACAAAACTGTCTTTTGTAAAGGCATTGTCAGGCACTTCAAGTATAGGGTTATGACTTTCATTTTTAGCTTTGTAAGCACCACAAGCGCCTGAACCATAGAATGTAAAGTCAAGAGGTAGACCAAGTACCGCTCTGACATGTAGAGCAAACTGACTTTGGCTTTGTGTGATGAGTGTCACCATTCCTGTATCATGAGGACGTGGACTGAGTTCTGAGAAGTAGACTTCTTCATCTTTGACAAAGAACTCCACACCAAAGATACCTCGACCACCTAGACCATCAGTCACTGATTTTGCGATCTCTTGTGCTTTCTTGAGTGCTTCAGGAGTCATTTGCATTGGTTGCCATGAAAGGATGAAGTCTCCATCTTTTTGGACATGTCCTATGGCTTCACAAAAAGTAGTCCCTGTTTCATTACGTACGGTTAAAAGCGTGATCTCATAGTCAAAAGGTACGAACTCTTCTACGATGAGTTCAGAGGCATCTCCACGTGCTTCTTTAGCTATCTCCCAAGATTTTTCTATATCATCTGCTGTTCTGGCTATACTTTGTCCGTGACCCGATGAACTCATGACCGGTTTGATGACACAAGGGAAACCAATGCGGTCACCCGCTGCTTTCAGTCCATCAAGGGTAGTTACAAATTCATATCCGCTTGTTTTAAGTCCTAGTTCCTCTGCTGCAAAAACACGGATGTTCTTACGGTTCATCGTTTTATTGACCGCTTCAGCGTTTGGAATAACATGAAAACCTCTGCTTTCTGCTTCAAAAAGTGCAGCAATGCTAATGGCTTCAACTTCCGGCAAGATAAAACTAGGCTGCTCTTTTTCTATAAGTGCAAGTACTGCTTCTTTGTCTTGCATGTCTATCGCATAAGAGCGGTTTGCTACAAGATGAGCAGGCGCATTCTCGTATTTATCAACTGCGATGACTTCTATACCAAGTCTTTGTGCCTCAATAGCAACTTCTTTACCAAGTTCACCAGAACCCAGGAGCATGAGCTTAATAGCGTCTTTTTGTAATGTGGTCGTAAATGTCATAAGAAAACCTTTGGAAAAATAATTGATATTATTTTAGCGAAAAGTTAGAAAAGTTGTATTGAGTTTAGGGAAGGAATATTAAAATCTTCCTTCCTTTTGTATATTATTTTGTGGCTTTCATTACCTCAAAAGCATCAATAGGCTCTTCAAATGCTATAAATAGTACACAAGGGTCACCTTTTTCACAGTAGGCAGTATGTGGGTGTTTTGATGGTCCATAAGCATACATCCCGGTCTCAAGCAGTTCTGATTTTTGATCGTCATAAGTTACGGTCATTTTACCAGATACCAGTGTCATGCGTTCTGCTGAAGTATGCCAGTGATGGGGAATAGCAAAATCATTTGGAACTTTAAAGAAAATATCCAGATTGTTCTTTGCAGGGTCTCCATGCAGTACAGCAATTTGACACCCCTCACCTATAAAGGCAGGGCAAGGTCCCCATTGCAATCTTGGATCGGTGTGTTTATAGGCAAGTGCACGTTCTTTTATAGTTTCATCAGCTTGTGTGAGTGAAAACGTCAGTGCCAGACCTAAAGCAGCCAGGGTAAGTATTCTAGTCAGTGTAAACATTATCGGTCTCCTATAGTTTAGTTTTGATATTCTATAAAATATCATACAATCATCATAACATGGATAGATTTTTCAGTAAAGAGCAAAATTTCGTAAAAATATACAATTTATCGTATTATCTATCATAAAATGTGTTAATATATCTAATATATTGTCCAATAAAGGCTATACGTGGTTACAAAACTTCCTCTTTTTACGATAGAACAAACGGTTGAAACATATAAGTATCTATTTGAACCCAACCCAACATTTGGTATGGATTTGGATGCAGATGATTTTGAAGCCAATGAGATTGTTTTGCTTGATGATACCAAAGCAGGGAGCCAGGGGATACCTATACACTTTGGATATTATGCACTGTTTTTACGTATACATGGAGAGACAAAACGCACAATTAATCAGTTTTCTTATCATATTAAACCACACTCTTTACAACTGGTGAACCCAGGGGCTATTTATTCATTTAAAGATATTACTAATGCTTCAAGAACGTTCGTTTTACTTTTTAATAAAACCTTTATTGAAGAAGACAACTTGGCATCCCCGATACAAAATGAATTGTTGGATTTTCATCAAAGGTGTCAGGAAGATGTTGTTTTAGACAGTACACAATATGCACATGCTGTCGCACTTTATGAACAGTTAAGTACAGAATTAAGAGCTAAAAACGATGACTATAAAATCGTCTCTAAAATGTTGATAAATCAACTGCTTGTTTTACTTAAACGTGAAAAAAGACTGTGTGGAATGAAACAGAACTATACAAGAGCCCAGGAAATATGTGCAGAATTTCTGGTACTTATAGAAGAACATTATTGGCAGAAAAAAAGTGTCAAAGCCTATGCTGAGATGTTGGGGATCACCCCAAAACATTTGAGTGAAACAGTGAAAGATACGCTACATCATTCCGCACTTTCATATATACATGTACGCATCATTAAAGAGATACAGTATCTGCTCTGTTTTGGTGGCATGTCTATTAAACAGATAGCATATGCACTCAATTTTGATACATTGTCACAGATGGGACGCTTTTTTAAACGGCATGAAGGAATGAGTCCTAAAGCGTATAGACTAAAAAACAGAGGTGTTGCTTTGTATGATAAACAGAATGCTAGTAAATAAGTGAAGGTATTTTGTGAAATATGTTGGAGTGTTTAAAGTAGATCAAGCAGCAGAGCAAAAGCTCTGCCTTAGACTTTTTACAGTCTAGACTCGTATCTTCTAAGCATGAAGAGTTTTTTAAGGATTTTCTTGCGAGTTGCAATCTTTTCTTTTTTTCTCTTTTCAGTCTCAGTTTCGTGGTTTTGTCTAGCTCTAGCTTCTGTCACGATAAGGTTTCTGTCACATTGTCTCTTGAATTTTCTGTAAGCGTCATCAAAAGAGTCACGTTGTGTTAGCATAATTCCTGGCATCGAAAAGCACCCCCTTCCTTATCAAAATTTCCTGGTTCTAGACCAAGAGAGATAAATATGATGGGATTATATCTAAAGTTTTTGAATTTGTGATAAAATGAAAGTAGTAGAAGGAGTCAAGATGCAAAAAGTATTTGAAAATTGTTATGCCTTAGATAAGAGATGTTATGAAGCGTATGGACTGAGTGAAGATATACTTATGGAGCATGCAGCCGGGGGTATGGCTAACTATATTCGTAAACATTTTCCCAAAGGTACTTCTGTACTGATAGCAGTAGGCACGGGGAACAATGGTGCAGACGGTATTGCATTGGGACGTCAGCTTCATGGAGAGTATGAGGTAAAACTCTATGTCCCTTTTACACTGCATTCTGCTATGGCAAAAGTACAGTTTGAACGCGCCACTTTTTTAGGCGTAAAAACCATAGATCAGATAAGCCAGGCTGATGTAGTGGTGGATGCACTTTTTGGTGCAGGGCTAAATCGAAATATAGATGAAAATACAGAACACCTACTGCATCAGCTCAATGCCATAAAAGCACATAAGATCGCTTGTGACATTCCCACAGGGGTAGGAGAGAAAGGTACACTCATGCCTATGGCATTTCATGCAGATGTGACCTTGACCATGGGAGCATACAAAGAAGCACTGTTTCTAGATGTGTGTAAAGATGTGGTAGGTGAAGTCTTGCGTGTTGATCTTGGCGTGAGCTCACTTTTCTATGAAGGAGAGAGTCAAACCTATTTGCTCGAAAAATTAGACTTACAACTCCCTAGTAGAACAGAACAGTCCACGCATAAAGGCAGATTCGGACATGCCGCTGTATTTTGCGGAGAAAAGGAGGGTGCGGGTATTATCTCGGGAATGGCTGCGGCTAAATTTGGTGCAGGGCTTACGACATTGGTCGTGCATGAAAAAATTGCACCGCCTCCTTACTTGATGCACTCAACAGTGGTTCCGGACAATGCATCGGCCATGGCCATAGGTATGGGACTTGGATGTCACTTTGAGAGTGAGTTTTTACAGAAGTATGTCGTAAAGAGCCATTTGCCCATAGTATTGGATGCAGACAGTTTCTATAATGAAGAGATCTTAGCTGTTTTGGAGCAAAAAGACAGAGAGATTGTCATCACTCCACACCCCAAAGAGTTTGTGGTACTTTGGAAGACATTGACAGGGGAACAATTGACTGTGACGGAAGTACAAAACAGACGTTTTGAGATGGTACGGAAATTCAATGCCAAGTATCCGCACATTACACTTCTGCTTAAAGGGGCAAACACCCTTATCATGCAAGAAGAGAGACTTTACATTAACCCTTTAGGCTGTTCGAAACTTAGTAAAGGGGGTAGTGGAGATGTTCTTTCGGGTCTCATTGTTGCATTGCTTGCACAAGGATATACTGCCATTGATGCAGCCATTCAAGGTTCTTTGGCCTTGGTGATCGCTGCAGATCATTATGAGGGTGCTTCTTATGCGATGTTACCTACAGATCTGGTAGAAGAAGTAGGAAAATTAGAATCTCGTCATTCTCGGGCTTGACCCGTGAAGCTACAGGTCTAAGTTGCATAAAAGCCTGTGGGTCCCCGTGTCAAGCACGAGGATGACAAAGATATTATCATAAATAGTGTACAATGCGATTATGAAAAAAATAGCTGTACTTTTTAGCGGTAAAGGATCCAACTTTGCCCACATTGTCAATACTTTACACCATAAAGGGTTTACCGTTGTCGTTGCCTTGACAAATAACCCGAATGCCGAAGGTATTAAGGTCGCTCAAGCAGCATCAATCCCCCTTGAAATTATAGATTCAAAAGAGTATGAAAGCCGAGAAGCCTTTGATGCGGTGGTGGTAGAACGTCTAGAGCAGTATGGCCCAGAGTTGACAGTACTTGCTGGCTTTATGCGTATCTTGACACCAGTCTTTACAGAGCAGATCAAAAGTATCAACCTGCATCCCTCTTTGCTCCCAAGACACAAAGGGCTTAAAGCCATAGAAAAGAGTTATGAAGATGAATATACCAATGGTGGTGTATCTGTGCATTATGTCAGTTCTGAACTTGATGGAGGAGAGGTGATCTTGCAAAAAGAGATTGCCAAAGAGGGCTTGAGTTTTGAAGCCTATGATGAAAAAGTGCGAAGTATAGAAAAAGAGGCTCTGGAAGAAGCTATCAGAGTGGTACTGAGTTAAACTTCTAAGGTATATCTACACGTATACTCTGCCCCTTTGGAAGTTAATGTACTTTCATAAAGGTGAATCTTTGGAAGTATCAATCCCAGCTCTTTTTCACGATATGATTTGAGCTTCTCTTTGTATGCTTTGTAATCATGTATGGCTTTGATACGACAAAGTGTCATATGTGGTTTAAAACGGTAGAGATCAAAACCGGCATTTCTGAATTCTTTTGCTTTGTCATACAGTTCTATCTCTTCGGACTTAGAAAAAAAGACTCTAGGCGGTCGCCCAAAATACCCTAATTCTTTTATGCCTATGTTACGCTCCAGTGGTGAGATCTCTTTTAGTTTT
Source organism: uncultured Sulfurovum sp. (assembly GCA_937921845.1). Lineage (GTDB taxonomy): Bacteria > Campylobacterota > Campylobacteria > Campylobacterales > Sulfurovaceae > Sulfurovum. Next base: position 2,323 of record CAKZWP010000080.1, on the reverse strand, counting down.
TCGATGACAGCTCTTTCATCTTCCATATCACCAAGAAATACCCATGTCAAATGCAGGTTTTGTTCTTCTACCCACTTCCCTTCGATAATATCTTTAAAATCTTCTTTGATGGAGGCATAGTCATCCAGGATGATAGGTGAAGCGATGAAGAGTCTCATTGGTGCAGCCTTTTTTCATAATAAACTATGATATTTTGACATATTTTTTCACTTTTCTCTTTGTGTATACTGCGATTATCTAAAATAATTAGTTTTGATATAGTTGGTGATGGTTTATTTTAGGAAAATGAGATGAGTTGTAATATTAGTCCAGCAGATAAAAAAGAAAGGGAAGAGATAGAAAAATCGCTATAATAATTGTAGAGAATTTATAGAGGTACAAATGTTAAAAAGAAAAATGACACTATTTAAACTGCTTGGTATTACAGTATCGATTGATGCGAGTTGGGGGATTATTCTCTTTTTGGTGGTGTGGTCTCTTTCTAAAGGGCTTTTCCCGGGATATTTTCCAGATTTGAACATTCAAACCTATTGGCTTATGGGAGTAATTGGGGCTATAGGGCTCTTTATCTCCATTGTCATCCATGAGTTTTCTCACTCACTTATAGCGCGTAAGTACGGACTTGAAATAAAAGGTATTACACTCTTTATCTTTGGTGGTGTAGCCGAGATGAAGGATGAGCCGAACAATCCTAAAACAGAATTCTTTATGGCTATCGCAGGGCCTATAGCCAGCCTTATGCTTGCTATCCTCTTCGGTGTACTTTATCAGGTCGGGAGCATCCTAGCGTTACCAGTACCGCTCATAGGCATCCTTTGGTATCTCTCTCTTATCAATATGCTGCTTGCAGTGTTCAATATGGTACCTGCATTTCCCACAGATGGAGGACGGATACTTCGTTCACTTCTATGGTGGATAAAAGGTGATATCCACTGGGCAACACAGGTCGCTTCACGTATCAGTCTCGTGTTTGCCATTGTCATTATCTTCACTGGATTCATGAATATGCTCGGAGGTAACCCCCTTGGAGGGCTTTGGTGGATACTCATCGGCTCTTTTCTCTTCAGCGCTGCGAATACTTCGTACCAAAGATTACTGATAAAAGAATCATTTGAAGGAAAAACCGTACGGAATTTCATGAATAAGACCCCTGTGACCGTACCTTCCCACATAACGCTGCAAGAGTTTGTCGACAAGTATCTCTACCACTATCACTACAAGATGTTTCCTGTAGTCAAAGACGATAAAATTTCAGGGCTTATTACGATCGAGATGCTAAAAGCACATCCTCATGAAGAGTGGAAACACCTACTTGTTGGCAAAACGATGCAGCTGCAAAGTTCAGACAATTCGATCGCTTCAAATACTCCCATTAATGATGCCCTGAACACAATGAGCGAAACAGGACTCAGCCGTTTACTGGTAGTTGAAAACAAAAAAATCGTAGGTATCATCACCCTCAAAGACTTACTTGAATATTTGGCATTAAAAATGGACTTGGAAACAACATCATAGATATTCCTACTTTACACATTTGTACTATTTGGATGAAGACGAAGAAATTTGATATAATCAAATCAAAAAGAGAGAATAATCATGGAAGAGATCGAAACAAATGAACGTGAAAAACCAGGAATAGCAAGAGCCCTCTATATACTTTTATATTTGATCATTGTTAGATTGATCTCGATGGTGCTTTTTGTGATTGCCATTACCCAATATATTTACAGCTGGTTGACAGGTGAACCCAATGAAAAGATCCTATATTTTACAGAGAGTTTGGCAGAATATAGTAAACAGCTGGTTTCTTATGTAGGTTTCAATACGGATGAAAAACCATGGCCTGTGGGTGAATGGCCGGATGTTTAGAAAACAGTTTATACTTCCTATTTAGTCTTTAAGTGCCATATTATTCAAGTATGCCTACCTAAATGTAAACCTTATAAAACCTCCTATATAGAACATTTTATAAGGTTTACTATTGGAGGTTGAATATTCATAGTCTGCAAACGTCGCTACAGCAATAAACGTTATAAAATATGTTAGATTATAAGGTTTTGCATCAGCAAATTATTTTAGAGAGAAATATTTTTATGTATCCAAGTATATAAAAAAGTAGTAAAAATCTTTTAAAATTGACATATTTTAAAAATTAAACAGACATTTTTAATGTCTGTTTATTGAATAGGAAAAGATGTATAGTGTTCCTTGAATATATAATTATTTGTTTATTATTTGTTAAGAGATATTTACTATACTTTAAAAAGATACATGAAAAAAATCAGAGGAGTCTGGAACTATATCAGACAAAATACACTAAACA
>CAKZWP010000079.1:0-10843 GCA_937921845.1 uncultured Sulfurovum sp. | reverse complement strand
ATTACCGGAAACTTTATCTTAGGACGTGAGGGTATTGAAGATATAGAGTTGACTATGTCATGGTTCACTGAAAACTTTGATGAGATACTTGTCCCACTCTATACAGGTACTGCTTTTTACTCCATCGTTGTTACAGCTATCATCTATGTAGTACTTAACAGACTTTGGGTGAGATCCGTACATAGTGAAAATAAAGAACGGAAGCATAAAAGACGTAAAAAAATTAAGAAAAAATCTGATACACCAGATGTTTAACACTGACTTAACATCTCTATGAAATAATTTATCTGTTATAAATGTCTTTTGTCCCTAAATTACCCCCTTTTTAGGGACGATACTTTACATTGACATACTACATAGACTTTCAAACACAGCACATAAACCAATCATTAACCAAACTATCTTATGATAAAACAAAAAAGAACTAAATGATGTATCGAAAATTAACTCTGGCACTCCTTCTTCTTGTCTCCTTCTCCTCTTTGCATGCGGGGTATGTACTCAAAGAAAGTAAGCGCGTAAAAAGTAAAATTGACCGTATGCCTAAAAACAGAGTGGCAGATATGAAACGGATCCCTCAGGACCCAGCGTATTATGCTGATCAGATCAAACCTTTTTCCAAAAGTAAACAAAAAAAACTCGATAAAAAATTTAACCAAAAATACTTCAAACCCTGGAGTTTAACTAAGTTGGATATCCCTGAACAAGACTTTGGCTGGGAGATAAGATTTATCACCAAAAAACCCATTTATAAAGCAAACGGTTCAATGATCTCAGCTTCAGTTTTCACAAAATGGATAGACAATTCTGACTATGACAACGTTGATAGTAAAAAATATAAAGCTATCACTATTCGTCATACAAATGTGAAAGCACTGCCTACATCCTCTGCTTTCTTTCGAGACCCTAAAAAAACTGGTGAGGGCTTTCCTTTTGACTACAATCAAAACTCTTCACTCCATATCAATACTCCCCTCTATATCTCTCATTTTTCCCAAGATAAACGATGGGCATTTGTAAGAGCATCTTACTCTTTTGGTTGGGTCAAAACCTCTGATCTGGCACTGGTAAATTCTGACTTCATCAAAACATTTAAAAATGACAACTACGCCATGGTCATCAAAGATAACCTTAGACTCTATTATAATGATAAGGGTGTTACCATTGTAAAACTAGGTGCCCTTTTCCCTATGACTAAAGATAAACAATACCTTGTAGCTTCTCGTGATTCCAAGGGCAGAGCCCACATGCAAAAAGTGAAAGTAGAAAATAAAAACATCATCGCTAAAAAACCTCTCCCGTTTACCCCTAAAAACGTAGGAATGTTGGCAAAAGAGTTTTATGGCGAGCCTTATGGTTGGGGTGGAAGTTATGAGTGCCGTGATTGTTCTGCTACCACCCGAGATTTTTTGGGAGCATTTGGGATATTTTTACGTCGTAACTCCAGTAAACAGGCTCAAGATGGAGATAACATTTCTATAGCAGGTCTTCCGAAATCCAAAAAAAAGAAAAAGATCATCAAAGATGCTGAGCCTTTCCGCTCTCTCCTTTATGTTCCTGGACATATCGTACTCTACTTAGGTGAATATAAAGGTGAACCTGTCATTATGCATACCTACTGGGGTATACGTAAGAAAGATACAACCAAGATCATTACGGCACGTACTATTATTTCATCAACAGAACCAGGTAAAGAACGTGCAGATGTGAGAGAACAAAGTAAGTTAATTAACACACTTAAAACGATAGTCAATTTTTAACGCTTATTTAGATAGAATCTAAGCATGAAAATAAAAGAAAAAATAAAAATATTTACAACCACCATTACTGCAGGTACACATAAAGGTAAAAAGATAGAGATCCCCGATATCTTTACAACACGCAGTTCAAAAGGCATCTTGAAAGAATCACTTTTTAACACTTTGCAATTTGATATCATTGATAAAAATTTTGTTGAAGTCTTTGCCGGTTCCGGGTCCATAGGACTTGAAGCATTGAGCCGTGGAGCAGGACAGTGTTATTTTATGGAGTATAACAAAACAGCCTTCCGTTGTCTGGAAGGCAATGTAAAACGTGTTGACCCTTCAAAGTGTCATCTTTTTTATGGTGACAGTTTTGAAAAATTTGCCACTGTCTATGAAATGGTGAAAAAAAGCAATGAAAAAACCTACTTCTATTTCGACCCTCCTTTTTCTACACGGGATGGTATGGATGATGTGTACGATAAAACCATCGCACTGATAGAAGGCATTGAGCCTGAGGTGTGTGAAATGGTCATCATCGAACATATGACAAACCTTGACATGCCAGAAGAGATAGGTGCATTGAAGTTAATGAAACGTAAAAAGTTTGGTCGCAGCACTATGACATATTATAAACCTAAGGAGTAATCATGTCACGTACAAAAACAGAAGATCACATTGCATTGTTTATAGACTGTGATAATATTTCACATCGTTCTATAGAAGGCATCATCAATGAACTAAGTAAATACGGTGTCGTGAACATACGTCAAGCCTATGGTAACTGGACCAAAGACAACCTAAAAAACTGGGAAGACAAACTCCTGGAGTATGCCATTAAACCCATACAACAGTTTGACTACTCTAAAAACAAAAATGCCACAGATATTCTTATGACTATAGATGCCATCGACCTTCTTCACACCAAAGACATCGATGCTTTTGCATTTGCTACAAGTGACTCAGACTTTACGCCTGTGGTAATGCGTGTACAGGAAGAAGGGATCAAAGTCTATGGTTTTGGTGAGAAGAAAACACCCAAGCCTTTTATGGCAGCATGTTCACAGTTTATCTTTACGGAAAAGCTTATGATTAACAGCACACATAGTACTGAAAGCGCTGATCTCATACAGGCACCTGTACGCAAATCAGGTCAAGAGATGCGTGCAGACACCTGGCTGGTCAATCTATTAAGAACTGCGGTAGAACAGACCATGGATGAAGATGGTTGGGCAAACCTTGCTTCCATTGGACAATACATCAATAACTCTAGCTCTTTTTCACCTATCAATTTCGGATACAAAAAGCTCAGCAATCTTATAGATCAGATAGACCTATTTGATATATATGTTGATGAAGAAACAAAACAGATGAGTATCAGGGATAAAAGAAACTACTAAACCGTAGTCTCTTTCTTCTCCTTTTTCTCTTTTTTCCCTTTAGGCTCAGGTTCCACGAATTCCCCTTTGATAAGCCCTGCTTCATGTAAAAACTGTGAAGGTTTATAGTCTATTTTTTTCACCCTGTCATATTTTGCCAAAGAGAGATAAAGTCTGTCTTTCGCACGTGTCACCGCAACATAGAACAAGCGACGTTCTTCTTCTATACTGGACATCATCTTTCTATTTGGAAATCTTCCGTCTACCAGGTCAATCACATAGACTTCAGGAAATTCGAGTCCTTTACTTGCATGTACCGTAAGCAGATTAACACCTTCACCCTCACTGAGTTCATTTCCACCCAGTACCATGGCATTCACAAAACGTCTCAACTCATTATACTGACGGGAAAGGTCCAATAAGAGATGCGCTTTTCTCTGTATACGTTCTTTTGCCTGTTTCTTCTTCTCTTCATCTACTTCACCTGACTTAAGTCGTCCTCTTTGCGTTGCCAGAAGTTCTATGATGCCGATATACAGCTTTGAAGAGATGATATTTCTTAAGATATCTGAGGGTTTTTCTAAACTATGTACAGATTTCATCAGTGTATAAAACTCTTTAAAAAAGTCCATACCGTCATTGCTCAGTTTTGCATGCTTAAGCAGTGGATGGTTGTAAAGTGCACTCTCCAGGTTCATATGTTTAAACCTCGCGGCAGATCCTATCTCCTGATCATCATCGAAAAGTCCCAGTTGTACATTTTTGTTAGGGTTAAGCTTAGGTAGATCATGTACCTTTGGGTAGAGTACCCCTTGCATGAAATTTCCCTCTCCAAAATGTAAGAAACATTGAAAAAACTCTTTGGAGAGTGCGGACCCTACCCCTCTTGCATACTCAAATACATGAATAAAGGCCATCATATCTTTGGGGTTGACAAGCAATGCCAAAAGATCCAGCAAAAATTTTATCTCTTTTGCATCAAAAAAACTTGTCCCGCCTTTACGCTTACAAGGTATACCATACTCACGTAAACTTGCTTCAACACCATCTGCAGAAGAGTTGTTTCTAAAAACAACCGCTATCTGGTCATTAGGGACATGTGTACGTTTGATACCCTCGGCAATGGACTGATACTGTTCAAAAAGATCATTGTACATTAAAAGTTTAGGCGGATAACTCTTCACGTCACGTCCCACTTCCAGTTTTTTAGGATAGATACGTTCGTTACGTTCAATAACACGGTTTGCCAAAGAGAGTATAGGTGCAGTAGAACGATAATTGGTTTTGAGCGTAAACACATTCGCATCGGGGTAACGCTTTGAATAGGTAGCAATATTCTCTATGTTCGCTCCATTAAAGGCATAGATACTTTGGTCATAATCTCCTACACAAAAAAGAGATAGTGGCTTAAGTGTATCTATCAGTGCACTTTGTAAAGTATTGGTATCTTGATATTCATCTACAAGTACCTCTTCAAAAGGTATGGTATTTTCTTCCAAGTGGCTTTTCATACGTAACAACAAGTCATTAAAAGAAGCAAAACCGTAGTCTATCTTCTCTTTTTCAAATTCTTCGGCGATATCCATATAGATATCCATCACAAGCTCATGATCTGGATATTTTTCTAAAAACCATACATCAAAACCTTCCAAGGAAGCATTTTGGTATAAAGAGTACATCTCATAGAGATAGGTAGCAGAAAAAGGCTGCATGGTAAGATTCATACGCTCAAAGTTACGTTTTTCATAGATACTTCTAAAAAGTGTTTTAAGCTCAGAAGGTTGTTTCAATGCCAAGTTTGGATATATTTCCTTGAGCCAACGATAAGAGACTGCATGGAAGGTTCCAGATTCTATCTTAGATACTATCTTCTTAGGAAAATAGCGTTCAAGACGGGCTATCATCTCTCCTGCTGCTTTATTTGTGAAGGTTAAGAGTAATATTTTTGAAGGTTCTGTACCATTATGTAAAAGGTGTGCAATACGCCCTACAATGGTAGAGGTTTTGCCTGTACCCGCACTGGCGATGATAAGATTATGTCCTAAAGGTGCCGTAGCAGCACTAAGCTGCTCGTCATTGAGAGAGGTTAAAGGCAATTATTTTTGACCGATAATGTAGTAAGTATTTTTATTTGCTACCTGTTTGAGTTCGAGTTTATATTTATCTGCCCAATGTTTCACTAATGCAGTAAAAGCAGAAAGGTTATCTGCACTACTGTCCTCTTCACATTTGATTTTGAGATGATCTTCAGAATTTGACATAGCTATAAACCCTTTTTCTACAGCCAATGCATCATTAAATGAAGGAATATGCGGTGAAAACTTCTCAAAGTTCTTTGTATTTGCGATAATATCATTGATTTGTTTCAGTGTATGTTCACTTTTTGTATAACCAAGTTGTGTTAAAAGTGCTTCTGGTGTAAGATCGAGGTGCATAACTATCCTAAGTAGTAAAATTAGAATTTTATTGTAACAGATTTTTGATTAGTGAAGCGTTAGGGAAATTAAAATTCCCTAAATTTTAGAAAAGTGTATCTAATGGTGTTTCAACACGTGAAATGAGATCTTTATAGTGCTCCACATTCTGAAAGGCTTTTTCATAACGCCATCGTAAAACAAATTCAATGATCTCATTTTTAAGTGTATTATCTAAAGTCTCAGCTTTACCAAAATATCCTAAAGAGATATTTTTAGCTTTCTTCTTCCCATTCTTATCTGGCTCATAAGTTATGGCAATGACTTGAATATACTTTCCCTCACGCACTTCACCAAAATCTTCTTCTTTCAAACCGATACCGGACAGGTTCATCGCTTTGTATATAAAGACTTTATCAAAGTCTGGAGACTTCTCAAAAATTTTGAGTTTTTCATAGAGTTCTTTAACACGTGCAATATTCTCTTCACGAACATTATCACAGTTTACATCTACTTTTTTAACAGCTTTTGCTAATGGTTTCTTTTCACTTTTTTTGACTTCCTTGACCTCTGTCGATATAACAGAAGAAATCTTTTCTTTCTCTTCTATTTTATCTTCCAGACGACTCGTAAGTGCCTTTAATTTATCTAAACTACTCGACATTCTTTTCCCTTAAAATGGGGCCTAGGGCCCTTCTTGAGTACATATTATTAAATATAATACAGTAGTTTTAATAATAGTAACTTTAAACTATACTGAATAATATGAATTTTTCTATTTTTTAATGTGAAAAGCCCTATCACTATTAATATTATTTAGTATAATATATTCCAGTAATACTTATATTAGGGCACATCTAATCGACTTTTAGATAAAATCATATAATTATATTTGAGGATGAAATAGATGGATTATTTAGAGATAGTTGGTGGAAAAAAGTTAAGTGGAAATGTCACAATAAGTGGTGCTAAAAATGCAGCCCTCCCCATCATTGCAGCAACCATACTTAGTGACAAAGAAGTTACATTAACAAACCTACCTAATGTTGTAGATATCCGGACGCTTCTCAAACTTCTTACTATGCTTGGGGGAACTGTAGATCATGATAAAACGGTAGCAAAGATCAATAATGGTACTATCACTTCTACCAAAGCAGTCTATGAAATAGTTTCTCAAATGAGAGCATCTATTCTGGTATTGGGTCCCCTGCTTGCAAGATTTGGAGAATGTGAAGTGAGTTTGCCTGGTGGTTGTGCCATTGGTCAGCGTCCTATAGACCTTCACCTTCAAGCGCTTGAAGAGATGGGTGCCCATATAGAGATAAAAGGTGGATATGTTCGCGCTGAAGCACCCAATGGACTTGTAGGCGCGAAGATCATTTTCGACAAGATTACTGTAGGTGGTACAGAAAACATTGTTATGGCTGCAGCTTTGGCTAAAGGCACCACAACCATTCTTAATGCAGCAAAAGAACCAGAAGTGGTTCAGCTTTGTGAAATGATACGTGATGCGGGTGTAAAGATAGAAGGTATCGGTACCAATGAACTCACGATCGAAGGTACAGACAGAACACCACTTACATTTAAACCCGTAGAGATCATACCAGACCGTATCGAGGCAGGAACCTACTTATGTGCCGGAGCCATTACAAACTCTACTATCACACTCAATAAAGTGAATCATCAGCACATCAGATCATCCATAGACAAACTGGAACATATGGGTTGCACTTTTGATCTAGAAGAGGATAGTATTACTATACACCCTACGGCTGATCTCAAACCAGTAAATCTCATCACCATAGAGTACCCAGGCTTCCCTACGGATATGCAGGCACAATTTATGGCACTAGCCATCATGGCAAAAGGAGAAAGCCTTATAGAAGAGCGTCTCTTTGAAAACCGTTTCATGCATGTCAGTGAACTGAATCGATTAGGTGCTGATATCTGGCTCAAAGGAAGTACAGCAGCGGTAAAAGGCGTTGAGGAGCTCTATGGAGCAGATGTTATGGCAACAGACCTCAGAGCCTCTTCAGCACTTGTTCTAGCTGCGCTTGTTGCAGAAGGTACAACCAATGTAAGACGTATCTACCACTTAGACCGCGGATATGATGATCTAGAAGGTAAACTCTCTGCATTAGGTGCAAATATTGTGAGAAAGAAGGAGAGTAAGTAAAAGTCTATTTGACTTCTACTACTTCTATCACGGCTGGGAATCCAGGACCTATGGCTTCTTTGATGAGTATTACTTCTATTTTAACCGTTTGATTTTGTTTTTTCATCAAATCAAACTTTTCCTGATTTTGAATCTTATAACTTTTATGACTCTTACTATCTTTAATACTTAAATATGTATGAGGAGAAGAACCTTTTACAGCCACCCTTCCCTCAAGTTCCATAGTATTGTCCTGAGTACATCCTATGAGTCCTATGAGACTCAGTCCTATGATTATTTTTTTCATTCACACCCTTCTTCTATTTGGCTATAAGTGTTGCTTCAGTTTGACCATTCAGTTCTAGAGTGATACTAATATCACCCGTTACATTATCACCTATTTTATAATAGTAATTTCCTTTAGCTTCTACGGTACCTGATGTTGTATAGATTGTTGGAAGTGGAATATAATTGAAGAAGTTTATCGATCCTAACTCATATGTACTATTATTATATGTACTAAGGGTAAAATCACCCGTATTGTAAAAAGGTACATCAACTAAACTTTCATGGTCTGAAAGCATAACTGCAACACCCCATTCACTAAGTAAGTTAGCAAATGTTTTTCCTGCACCGTCAGGTGATTTATTGACAGCGTCAACCACAGCCTGTTCATCTTCAAAACTATTATGCATAATATCATGAAGCAGTTCTGCACCTCCATAGTTTCTAAGAAGATAGGCTCCAAATGAATTCACTTTAGAATAGTCTGCCAGTTGTCCATTCCATGCTGTTAAAGAAAGGGTATTATTGGCATTAAAAAGTGGATACCTTCCCTCAATATTACCCGCTGATCCTGCACTCCCATCGAGATAATCAACAGCTCTTGGTCCAATATGTCGGATTTTAGTAGCAATAATATCTTCTGTACTTTCAGAAAGCATTTCATTGATCCATGTATCTGTATCTGTATCAAGTAAAATACGTTTCTGATAAAAATTAATCATATGCTGAAATTCATGAGCAAGCGTTGACACCATCTCTTTGGGCCACGGGTCATCTATGTCCCATGTATCTTCCCCATTAGCAAACATCACAGAATCAGCATAGAACATTATTCTTTCATTTGAACCATTTACAAGAGAAGATCTAACAAAGTTGTCTTTGGACCAAAAATATCCTATAACACCACCATCAGGACTATTATCTTTATCGATATCTGTAAGCAAGATGGTGATTTCATCATTTGCAGAAATAAGATCACTATAACCATTAGTATCTGTTTCCCACTCTTCACCATAAACATTTGTAACCCAATCGTAAATATCATTATCAGGTCCATCTAATAAAAAAGTGTTAGCCAAATCCCTTACCATATCCTCTGTCACACACCTACTTTTATCACATCCTAAACCATAGCTATCATCTGACACCCAAATGTTAAGTGTTTTATCTCCCAATGCAGTTTTAATGTTTGGAACAACTATTATTGCTGTAGCATCAGTCATTTGTGTACCATCAGCATCAAGATAAAATGTTTTAGTATCTCCCACATTATCTTCCATTCTTTCAACTATAGCTAACGTTTTAGCTTGAGGTTGATTTGATTCTGCTTTAGAAAGTAATCTACCTACTTGAGATGAAAAATCATGTACATATTGAGGATCACGTAGAATGACTGGTTTTTCTGTAATACTGGTGGATAGAATAGATTTAGCTTGTGCTACTGTTGCAACTTTAGCATTATGTGTAATGGTTGAACTACCAGGTATATTGGCATTATTACTAAGTACTAAATAGAGGCTTTTAACTGTACCTTCCATAGAAACCGTAGCATTGATGGTACTTTCAGAACCTAGACTTTCAACTTGATAGTCATCAGTAATCGTAACGTATATAGAATCAGTACTTGTTGATTCACCTCCTCCTCCACCGCAACCACTTAGTGTAAGTACTATGGCACACAGTGTTAATAAACTATTTAATCGCACTTTAGTTTTCCTTTATTTGGCATTTAAAATATGAACATAATACCCATAGTATAACGTACTATAGAATGATTATGTGAAATTTGTATGAAATTTAGAGATGAATAATGTAAGGATGAAATTTTTAGATTATTTATAGAACTCTTCAGGTAATACAAAAGGATTGGTTGTAAATACCCTTATAAACTTTTTCCATAAAGATATTTTAATTCTTCCATCTTTATGTAGATCATCGTGTTTTTCATATCGCTCTGATGACAATACATGCCTGTCCAGCTTGGCATTTGCCTGCTGAAGATGCACGGGTTTAAAATCAGTTTGCATCTAAAACCTTTTCTATCTCATTCATTGCATCTTCATTTTTAAGTCTGAATTTTATCTCTATACGTCTTGATGCATTTTTATCTTCTACGCCATCTACGATAATAGCATCCTGGTACGCTCTACCAGAAGCCGTCATAAGTGGCTGAATGTTATGCTCTTTAGTGAAATCCAACGTAAGTAAATACTCCATAACTGCAAGTGCACGTTTCTGCGAGAGGTTCAAGTTATAAATGTATGAACCCACACTGTCTGTGTGCCCTTCGATGATAATTTTATCGAGATGTGGTTTTATTTTTGGATTTGTAACCAATGTACCAATATAGACTTCAAATGCTTTTTTGAGCTCTACTTCTGCTTCAGGCTTAAGTGTTGCGTCGCCACTTCCAAAAAGTATATTAGAAGCCAGCCTTAGTGATCCGGTCTTTTTATCTATATCGATATTGTCACCCAATGCTTCTTTGAGTGCCGCCACAACTTGAAGTTTGATACCTGTCAGAGATTTTATCTTCGCTTTTTGTGCTTGAAGGTTTGCTACGAGTTCATCATACTTTGTTTTCTTTTCATCAATTGCATTCAGAAGTGTTAAGAGTTTTTCATCTTGTATTTTTACGGTATCTTTCGTTTCAATCAATTCATTAGAGAGTATGAGTACTTTTCCTTCATAGTCTTTTAAACTTTTTGTCGTATTATCCAATTCATTTTTATTTTTATCAAGAAGATTTTGGACGATAATTATTTTATTACTAAGCAGATCCTGTTTTGCATTTGCCTCCAGTAACAGCCTATTTAGCTTCTCAATCTCAGATATTTTAAGCTTGAACATTCTTTCATTTTCAGCCAA
>CAKZWP010000078.1:0-5016 GCA_937921845.1 uncultured Sulfurovum sp. | reverse complement strand
AAAAAAATGTGTGATGACTGTAAAGTTATTAAACGCAAGGGTATCGTACGCGTGATTTGTAAAAATCCAAAACATAAACAGAGACAAGGATAAACATGGCACGTATTGCAGGTGTTGATTTACCACAAAAGAAAAGAATGGAGTATGCACTTACTTACATTTTTGGTATTGGGTTGACAACTTCAAGAAAAATTCTTGATAGAACAGGTGTTGATTACAACAAAAGAGTACATGAACTTACAGATGCTGAAGCAGCGACTATTCGTAATGATATTCAAGAAAATATTGTAGTTGAAGGTGATCTTAGAAAAAAAGTAACTTTGGATATCAAAGCACTTATGGATCTAGGTTCTTATAGAGGTCTTAGACACAGAAGAGGTTTACCTTGTCGTGGACAAAAGACAAAGACAAATGCGCGTACTCGTAAAGGTAAGCGTAAAACTGTCGGCGCGGCATAAGGAGTTCTTGGATGGCTAAGAAAAAAGCAAAAAAAAGTATTGCTAAAGGTGTAGTATATGTTGCTGCAACTTTCAATAACACTGTAATTACAGTGACTGACGAAATGGGAAATGTTATCTCTTGGAGTAGTGCCGGTGCACTAGGTTTCAAAGGTAGCAAGAAATCAACTCCTTTTGCAGCGACTGAAGCTGTAGCTGATGCAATGGCAAAAGCAATGGAAAATGGTGTTAAAGAAGTAGGAATTAAAGTTCAAGGTCCTGGTTCTGGTAGAGACACTGCTGTTAAAGCAATTGGTGCAACAGAAGGTATTCGTGTAACATTCTTAAAAGATATTACACCACTTCCACACAATGGTTGTAGACCACCTAAGAAGAGAAGGGTATAAGCATGGCAAGATATAGAGGTCCAGTTGAAAGACTAGAAAGAAGACTTGGTGTTGATCTTGGATTAAAAGGTGAGAGAAGACTCGCTGGTAAAAGTGCATTGGAAAAAAGACCATATGCGCCAGGACAACATGGACAGAGAAGAACAAAGATCAGTGAATATGGTCTTCAACTTCAAGAGAAGCAAAAAGCTAAATTTATGTATGGTGTAAGTGAAAAACAATTTAGAGCACTTTACAAAGAGGCAAACTCAAAAGATGGTAATACAGGTTCTATCCTTATCCAACTTCTTGAGCAAAGACTTGACAATGTTGTTTATAGAATGGGATTTGCTACGACTAGAGCGTCAGCAAGACAATTCGTAAACCACGGACACGTAACTGTAGATGGAAAAAGAGTAGATATTCCTTCATTTAGAGTAAAAGTAGGTCAAAAAATTGAGATCAGAGAGAAAAGTAAAACGAATCCTCAGATCCTTAGATCAATTGAACTTACTAGCCAAACTGGTATGGTTGAATGGGTTGATATGGACAAAGAAAAACTTTTTGGTTTATTCACAAGAATCCCAGAGAGAGAAGAAATCGCAATCCCAGTTGAAGAACGTCTAATCGTTGAGCTATACTCTAAATAATACATAAGTAAAGGCTATTAATGAGAAAAATTAAAGTTGCACCATTTATGCCAACAGAAGTAGAAGTAAATGAAATCAGCGCTAACCGTGCTGAAATCGTTGCTTATCCTTTTGAGAGCGGTTATGCTGTTACACTCGCACACCCACTAAGAAGACTTATTTTAGGTTCTTCTATCGGGTACGCACCTATTTCGATCAAGATCGAAGGAGCTGCACATGAGTTTGATAACATCAGAGGTATGCACGAAGATGTTGCTGTATTTATCATCAACCTTAAGAACATTCGTTTTAAAATTAAAGACGAAAGTGACAGAGTTGAGTTGAAATACAGTTTCTCTGGGCACAAAGAAGTTTCAGCACAAGATCTGAATAATGATCAAATTGAAGTAGTGAATGGTAATTTACCACTTGCAACACTCAATGAAGATGCACAACTTAACTTTACAGTGGTTATCTCAAAAGGTATTGGTTATGTACCAAGTGAAGACCTTAGAGATGATGTTGAAGCTGACAGCATTGCACTTGATGCTTTCTTTACTCCGGTAAGAAAAGCCAATTATAAGATTGAGCCTGTACTTGTAGAGGACAATCCTAACTTCGAAAAGATTACATTCGACATCGAAACTGATGGTCAGATCGGTCCGGTTGAAGCATTTACAAATGCACTTGAAGTAATGAATAAGCAACTTTCTGTTTTTAATACGGTACTTGATTTAGATATCTCTGTAGCACCGATAAAAAGAAACAGTGACGATAGCGAACTCAAGCCTTTCATGCAAACTGTAGATAGTCTTGGGCTTAGTGCGAGATCATTCAACTCACTTGACAGAGCTGGTATGAAGTTCCTTGGTGAATTGGTATTGATGAGTGAAAATGAGATTAAAAATATCAAAAATCTTGGTAAAAAATCTTTAGATGAAATCTCTGAGTGTCTCGTAGAGCACGGATTTGGTTCAGACTTTGAACTTGCAGACGTTACAAGAGTAAATCTTGTAAAGAAAATAGAACAACTTAAAGCATAGTTGTTACAGTAAAGGAATATTATGAGACATAAGCATGGTTACCGTAAATTAAATAGAACGTCTTCTCATAGAGCGGCGCTTCTTAAAAACCTTTCTATTGCTTTGACAAAAGAAGGTAAAATTGAGACTACATTGCCAAAAGCTAAAGAGCTTAGAAGTTATTTTGAAAAGCTTGTTACTAAAGCTTCTTCTGGTGACTTTAATGCACACAGAGCAATTTTTGCAATGTTACAACACAAAGAGTGTACAAATACACTTGTAAACGAAATCGCACCAAAGTATGCAGACAGAAACGGTGGATATACAAGAATTATTAAAACACGTATGAGAAAAGGTGATTCAGCACCTATGGCAATTATCGAACTCGTATAATTACCTCTGAACCTTCAGTATTTCAAGGCTTTGCCTTGGATACGATCCATTAAACTTTCAAAACCTTCAAACACACATTGACAAAGTAACACTTTTAGTGTATAACACACTTAAAGAACGTAGTAACAAAAACTTTACTATGATTTCGTTATAATAATTTTATAATACGCCTCTATAAAAGAGATGTAAGCTAAGGAGAACCATTGATACCATTTTCAGATGAAGAACTAGAACCTGCCGTGATGAACGTAATAGAAAAGGTAAGACCTTCTATTAAACTTGATGGAGGAGATATAGCATTAATTGCCATTAAAGACGGAAAAGTCTACGTACAGCTTCAAGGTGCATGTGTGGGTTGCGGTAGTTCAGGTACAACAATCAAGTTTGGTGTAGAGAGACAGATGCAAACACTCATTCACCCTGAGATCACCGTGAAAAATGTACCTGCGGGTTTTGAAGATAAATTGGATCAATTAATTTAATATGAGCAAAATAAGTCAAGACCTACTGCTTAAAAGGGCCGAACATGAGTTTCTACAGGGAGACTATGCCAATGCACTTAGAAGTTATGGGTTGATCCTAAAAGATTATCCTACATTAGATGAAGCAAAGATCGGTGTCTATTTGAGTGATCTAGGGATAGAGAGTGAAGAAGAAGCACAAGCTTTATTTGACTATTACCAAATGATAAAGAGCGAAAAAGAAAATGCGGTGGACATCATCGACGGACTTATTGAGAATTTAGACAGTTCAAAACACAAGCTACAAGAACTTTTGGTTGAGCCTTTAGAAGAACAGATAGAATATGGTGATGGTATACGTTATAGTGATTTTCTAGAGCTTGTAAAGAGCAGGGGTAGCTTTAAAAAAACATTTGAAGACATTATGTTTTCAACCAAAGTGGTGATTACCAATAAAGATGAGTTTATAGACTTCGTTACACAACTTGCAAGCGAAGGTTTTGATGAGATGGCATTAGGGTATCTGGATGCCTCAACGAGTTTATTTGGTAATGATCAGGATATACTTGCACTTTACCATGTGGTTAGAGGACAAAAATAGTGAAATTGGATTTCCAAAAAGATGGTTATCTATTTTTAACTGATGATACAAGCAAACTCGATAAAGATACGATCTTTTTAAAAACCGCACAAAACAGTGGCTATTACGACAAGTTAGAAGAAAAACCAGAAACACTGTCAGTTGATGAACTGATCTCTTTTTGGGAACTTGATAAGATGAAAGTGGTGGGTGTTACCGGAACCAATGGTAAAACGACTGTAACCGCGGCAATTTACTCTTTTTTACTTGATTTGGATGAGAAGCCAGCATTGCAAGGAACTCGTGGCTTATTTGCGCAGGAAAAGCGTATAGAAGAGAAGAGTATGACTACGCCTTCTATCCTGGAAACATTGCACAATATGAAACAGACTATGGATATGGGATGTAATTACTTCATCATGGAAGTAAGTTCCCATGCGATAGATCAAAAACGTATAGAGGGTTTAACCTTTGCCCTTAAGGTCCACACCAATGTCACCTCTGACCATTTAGATTATCATGGGACTGTTGAAGAGTACAGACGTGTTAAAAGCCTCTTTTTTGCAGATGAGTCGCCTAAACTTCTCAATAAAGATGACATCAAAAACATTACATATAACCCAATAGGTGCGCAGAGTTATGGTGTAGATGAACCTGCAACATTTAAAGTTCAGGCTTTCTCTTTGTTACATGGTATTACCGCAGGTATCAAACACTTACAGACTGAAGCAACATTCCACTCTCCTATGGTAGGTCTCTTTAACCTCTTTAATCTTATGGCAGCTATAGGTTCTGTGCAGATGTTGACGGGAAGAAACATAGAAGAGATATGTGAAGTGGTAGAGTACTTTGCAGGAGTTTCAGGACGCATGGAAGTAGTGAGTCGAGATCCGCTTGTGATCGTAGACTTCGCACATACGGATGACGGTATGCACGCTGTGTTAGAGTCTATGAAAGACAGAGACCTTTCAGTGGTCTTTGGTGCAGGCGGAAATAGAGATAAAGAGAAACGTCCTCGTATGGGAGCTGTCGCAGGCAGATATGCAAATAAGATATATGTCACCAGTGATAACCCTCGAGATGAAGTACCCGAAATGATACTTGAAGA
>CAKZWP010000077.1:0-3638 GCA_937921845.1 uncultured Sulfurovum sp. | reverse complement strand
CGGATGTAAAAGTGCTTGACACCAGAAAGTTCTTAGATATGAACCTCTCTGAAGTCAAAGGTAAACTCTCTGTAGGTGATGAGGTAGAAGCAGTGGTGGATAACAGCCGTATCGAGATTGAAAAACATCACTCTGCGACGCACTTACTGCATGCGGCATTGAGAGACATCTTGGGAGACCACATCGCACAAGCAGGTTCACTCAATGATGACAAAAGACTGCGTTTCGACTTCTCTCACCCACAGGCGATGACTGCTGATGAAATAAGTAAAGTAGAAGCATGGGTGAATGACAAAATCAGCAGAGCTATTGCTGGAAAAACAGAAGTGATGTCTGTAGATGAAGCGAAGAACTCTGGTGCTATGGCACTCTTTGGAGAGAAATATGGTGATGAAGTACGTGTAGTAAGTTTTGCTGGAGACTCCATAGAACTCTGTGGTGGTACACACGTAGATAATGCTTCTCAGATAGGTCTTTTTATGATCACTAAAGAGAGCGGTGTAAGTGCTGGTGTGAGACGTATAGAAGCAGTGTGTGGGAACGCAGCAATTGAAGCAGTAAAAGCGTTAAGAAATGAGATAAACGAGGTTAAGACTGAACTTAAGAACCAAAATCCGATAGCAGGAATCGCTAAACTCAAAGAACAGGTTAAAACACTGAAAGGTGAATTAGCTTCAGCAATGAGCAGTAGCCAAAAAGAGTTGACAGCCGTTGAAGTAAATGGTATAAATGTTATTGTAGAAGAAGTTGAAAACGGTGACATCAAAGCAATGATTGATGAGTTAAAAAACAAATATGAAAATATTGCTGTGATGCTCTTCATGAAAAAAGGTGACAAAGTGATGCTTGCTGCAGGCTCTAAAAATACACCGATAAAAGCAGGTGACTGGATCAAGTCAATTGCTCCTATCGTCGGTGGTGGCGGTGGTGGACGCCCTGACTTTGCGCAAGCAGGTGGGAAAGATGCGAGTAAGATCACTACAGCACTAGAAGAAGCAAAAGTGTATTTAAGTGAAATCCTAGAAGGTGGAAATTAACATGACAGATCTATTTAACAACTATGGACATTTGATTGTCTTTTTACACGTACTGTCTGCCTTTATTTGGGTAGGTGGTATGATTGCGATTCGTGTGGCAGTCCATCCCGTCATTAGCAGAGGTGGCGTGACTGCAGAAGAGATGTTGCAAAATGAGGTAACGTCTTCTATGTTAGTACCCAAACAGAGATTGGGTATCACCTTACAGGTTACAGGTAGACTATTTAATCTTGTCATGCCTTTCATTGTGATTTTATTTGCCACAGGTTTGACAATGGCGATAGCTACAGGGGGACATCATGGTGATTTAAAATCACTTTTTCTTTCCAAAGAGATTATTTGGACGATCATGGCAGCAATTTACATCTATATGTATATCAAACGTGCAAAAGCGTGGAAGTTATTTTCTGAAGGTGATGTTGCACTAGCTAAAGCACAGATGAGTTTGATTCCCAACTTACTTTTACCGATCAATATTGTGTTAGGAATAGTAGCGTTATGGTTAGGTGTATCTCTTAGAGGACTGTAATGATTTGTTTATGTTCTTCCTCTGAAAGCAGGGCATTGCTCCTAAACAACTTTGGAATCGATTTCATTCAAAAGTCAGTCGATTATGATGAAGATCAAATTACGACAACGATAGCTAAAGATTTTGTCTATATTGCAAGTAAAGGTAAATTGGAAGCTGCCATTCGTGAGTTTGGTTTAGACACACCACTTCTCTGTGCAGATACAGTCATTGCAGCTTCGGATGGTACTATTTTGCGAAAAGCCAAAAATGTAGAAGATGCAAGACGCATTTTGAACATACAGAGCGATTCTACTATTTCTATTATCTCCTCGATACACTATAAATCAAAAAGACTTGCTTTTTCAGATATCTCAGCGACACATTATCATTTTTCAAAATTTGAAGAAGATGATCTGGAGAGATATCTTGAAAGTGGTTTGTGGCAAGGTAAAGCAGGGGGATGTATGGTTGAAGGCTTTTGCAAAAAATACATCAAATCTGTAGATGGTTATGAGAGTACTGCAATGGGACTGCAAGTAGAAAGTCTCTTGCCATGGATAAAGGTTGGAAGTTAAAATGTATGAAAACGAATTAAAAGCCCTCAAAAAAGCGGGACGATTTAGAGAGCGTAAGCTTTTTGATGACAGTTTAGATGATTTGGCTTCTAATGATTATCTTGGCTTGTCTCTGAACAAAAAACAGTTTAAAAAAGCAGTAAAACTTGTCAATGAATATGATACAGTAAGCTCAAAAGCCAGTATGTTGGTGAATGGGTATCATCCTATACACAAGAAATTTGAAATGACCATGGCAGAATATAACGGTTTTGAAGAAGGACTGGTGGTAGGTTCTGGGTTTCTTGCAAACATGGCGCTCATAGAAGCACTGGTTCGTAAAGGTGATATACTTTTTATGGATGAAGAGTATCATGCTTCTGGCGTGATGGCTTCACAACTTTTGGGAGACAGAGTGGTGACATTCGCACATAACGATGTCAATGACCTAAGAGAAAAGTTAGCAGCACATCCGGCTAAAAGACAGATCATCGCGGTAGAAGGCGTTTACTCTATGGGTGGAGATCTTTGCAAAAAAGAGATATTTGACCTTGCAGATCAAGCCAAAGCACTGCTCATTGTCGATGAAGCACACAGTGCAGGTGTACTTGGTCTAAAACTGTTGGGTATCTTTGAATATTATGGCATCACCATCAATGAAAGACATATCAAGATGGGGACACTGGGTAAAGCATATGGCTCTTATGGAGCATATATTTTGGCTTCCAAAAATGTCATAAGTTTCCTGGAAAACAGGGCAAAACCCATCATATATTCTACGGCCCCCTCTGTATTTGATACGGCACTGGCACTGGTAAATGTAAAACATATACGTAAAAATGCAGAAACGTATAGAAAAAAGATATTACAGCGGCAGATGGCAGTAAGACAACAGTTGGATATCATTTGTCCAAGTCTTATTGTACCTATAGAGATGCCAAGTAATGAACATGCACTCTATGTACAAAAATGATTGATGGCTCAAGGGTACCTGGTAGGGGCAATACGTCAGCCTACGGTAGAGAAACCTATTATGAGAGTGATATTAAATTTGGTTGTCTCTGTGCAAAAGATCATACATGCGTTGGAACTCATTAGCCATAACTCGGTACAATAAGCATTAAAACAAAAAATCTACATCTATATCATAAAGGGTTTGCGTGTTCAATAGTTTAGTAAAAGGTTCCATTATCTTAGCAATGGTATTTGGTGTAGCACTTACTGCAGCTTTTATTTATGCTTATGAAGAGATATCTTTAGATGCAGATAAACTCATCAACTATAAGCCTGAAACCTCTTCGATCGTTTATGATAGACATGGTGAGAAACTGGCCTATGTTTTTAAAGATCAACACCGTCTTTATGCACGTTATGATGAGATCCCTGGTTTTCTTATTGAAGGGCTTGTGGCGATGGAAGATACGCAGTTCTTTGAGCACAATGGTGTGAACCCGGATGCGATCCTCAGGGCGATAGTAAAAGATATTCAAGCAGGTGCTTTTGTTGAGGGTGGAAGTACACTGACCCAACAGCTTA
>CAKZWP010000076.1:0-6670 GCA_937921845.1 uncultured Sulfurovum sp. | reverse complement strand
GACTCAATGTCGTGTCCATCTACGGGTCCGATATACTCGACACCCATCTCTTCAAACAAGATACCTGGCGTGATAAGCTTGAAAGACTCTTCAAATCTTTTTGCCATATAGCTTGCACTTTCTGGCAAATGATCAAGGACTTTTTCTACTTTACCCTTGAACTTCTGATAAAATGAACCCGCCATCGTTTGAGAAAGCAGTTTACTAATAGCACCTATAGGTTTGGCAATACTCATTTCATTGTCATTCAAAATGATCACGACTGGGTATTTTCTGTCACCCAGTTCATTCAATGCCTCATACACCATCCCGGCACTCATACTTCCATCACCGATGAATGCAACAGGTACTCTATCCTCGCCTTTAAGTGCTATGGCTTTGGCTGCACCTACTGCCAGTGAGATAGATGTCGAACTGTGCCCTGCCACATAGTAATCATATTTAGACTCTTTAGGTTTAGTATATCCGCAAATACCCCCAAACTGGCGTAACGTATCAAACCTGTCCCATCGGTCGGTCAAGAGTTTATGGGCATACGCCTGATGGCTTACATCGAAAATAAAAGGGTCTTTCTCTACATCAAAAACCTTATGCATAGCTACGATAAGATCTGTTGCACCCATAGTAGAACTCAGGTGTCCACCATTCTTACTTACCGTATCCAATATCTTTTGTCTGATATCTTCAGCTAAAGTATTGAGTTCTTCTATAGAGTGTGCTTTTATGTCTATCATCTTTTTATTTCCCTAGTAAATATGCACTTAGCAGTTTTTTTGTGAAAACTATCTGTGCATCATCATACGCTAAACCTAGATCATCCGCTAAATTCTTGAGTTCTTTTTTTGTTATTTTGTTCATCATACTATGCTGGACTTCATGTGGGGTAAAATCATCCAAAATAAAAGGTTTCACCTCTACTTCATTTGCTTTTACTACCTCAACTTTTTTCAAGCTATCACTTCTAAAAAATGTTTAAAGAAAACATCATTTTGTTTTGCCGTTCCTATAGTGATTCGTATGGCATTCATACCATAGGAAGCAAGGTTACGGATAATGACACCACGTTTAAGCAGTGCATCGGATATTTCTGTAGAATCCATGTTTTCATCAAACAGATAGGTAATGAAATTAGTATAACTCTCTATGTATTTAAATCCCTGTTCATCTGCAAAAGCTTCATAACGTTTGATCTGTTCTTGGTGGAGAACAATAGACTCTTCGACAAAACTATTATCCTTACAAGCTTCTATCGCTACCCGCAAAGAAAGTGTTGTGATATTAAAAGGAGGTCTCATTTTATAAAGTTCTTTGATGAGTTCAGCCTGTGCAATACCATACCCTACACGCATACCACCCAAACCATGTGCTTTGGAAAATGTACCTAGGTAGATCACATTTTCATACCCCATCAGGTCATTTGGAGTGATCGCATATTTCGCATCTTTTGCTGCAGCATACTCCATATAAGCACCATCTACAACTATCAGTGTATTCTTATCTACTGCATCGATGATCTTCAACACCTCTTCTTTACTCGTTGCATCCCCTGTAGGATTGTTCGGTGTACAGAGATAAATTATCTTTGGTTTATGCATACGGTATGCTTCCATGAACTCATCATATTTATGCTCATAACTAGCAGTACGAATGATCTTTGCACCCATCTGCTTTGCATAGATCTCATACATGGCAAAGGTCACTGCAGACATCAGTACAGAAGAATTTTCATCTAAAACAGCACGAGAGACAAACTCTAACACTTGGTCAGACCCCGCACCAATGATGATATTTTCATCTTCTACATCAAACTTGGCACTCAATGCCGCTTTGAGTTCAAACATACTGTCATCAGGATAAAGATGCGCAATATCAGCATTCGATCTGATCACTTTTGCTATAGCAGGATTTGTTCCTATAGGATTTTCATTTGAAGCGAGTTTCACCACATCTTCAGGTGCGATGCCAAATTCACGTACCACAAGCTCTATAGGTTTGCCCGCTTCATACGTTTGAATGTTTTCTAATACTTTGTTAAATTTCATTACTGTGTTTCTCCATCTTACCTGTTAGCTCTTTTAAATATCATCTATCTCTTTAACATATGAGCCCAATACTTTGATCTCATTTTGGTGTTTTTCCAAAATAGGTTTGATATGTGCATCATCCTGATGTCCATTAAACTCTATGAAAAAGATCGATTCACCCTCTACGATGTGTGATTTAATCTTTGTCAAATTCACCTGTGCTTCTTCAAAATCATTAAGAAAGTTTACCAGTGAACCCGGTTCATTTGAAAGTCTCACAAGCAAAGAGGTTTTATCGTTTCCTGACGATGCATTTTCAAAGTCAGAAATAATGAAAAATCGTGTTTTATTGTTCGTATCATCTTCTACATTGTTAAAACGTATAGGCAAGTTATTTAACTTTGCTGCTACTGCCGGACAGAGTGCTGCTGCAGTTTCATCCTTGAGGGCAAGCTTTGCAGCTTTTACTGTAGATTCTACAGGAATATGCTCTATCTCATCCAGTCCAAGGTCTTGTAAAAACTTACGGCACTGCCCAAAAGCTATATCTTTGGAATATATCTTTGTAAGCTTTTTAATATCATCATTCACTGTAGCAAATGCCAAGTGTACATCTACGCACACTTCTGCAATAATCTTAAGGTCGTACTCATCCAGACAATGAATGGTATCCGATACAATTCCGTTAGAAGAGTTTTCTATCGGAATCACACCAAATTTGGCTGTGCCTTTTTTTACTTCACGAAAAATACCCGGTATAGAACCAATAGGCAAGTATGCACTCATTGCGCCGAACTTACTCTCGGCTGCTTGGTGTGTGAAGCTTGCTTCAGGACCTAAGTATGCTACTCCCTCAGGTAATTCAAGGTTTCTGGCTACGGCAAACATTTCCAAAAAGAGTGCATCTATCGCAGCATCCGTAAGTTTACCCTCATTTTGACTTTTCAAACGATTGAGAATAGATTGTTCACGTTCAGGACGGTAGATAGGCGCACCTGTAGTATTTTTAACTTCGCCTACCTGATGTACCAGTTCCATACGTTCATTATAAAGTTTTAACAATGCATTATCGATGTTGTCTATCTTTACTCTTAACTCATCTAAAGTCATATTCTCATCCTGCCTTTTTTGCTTTACTTTTCCAAATACTCAAGCTCTAAGCGTACCTGATCTTCATACGTTTCACGTTGGCGTATGAGTCTGTCTTTTCCGCCCTCTAGTGCTACTTCTGCAGCTTTTGCACGTGTATTATAGTTACTTGCCATCGTAAACCCATACGCACCTGCAGAGTGGACAACGATGAGATCATTGTGTGCAAGAGGAGGAAGAGGTACATCTTTACCAAAGAAATCACCACTTTCACATACGGGTCCTACCACATCTGCTGGTGTCTTTTCACCCTCTACAAGTACCGCTTCTATCTTATGATACGCATTATAGAGGCTTGGACGGATAAGGTCATTCATCGCACCGTCTACAATAACAAAACGTTTCCCGTCATTCACTTTTTCATAGAGTACTTTGGTAAAAAATGCCCCTGCATTGGCTACCATGTAACGTCCCGGTTCACAAAGCAATGTCACATCAAGCCCTTTGGTTGCATCAAAGATAGCCTGTGTATATGTCTCAGCAGCAATGGTTACTTCATCATCATACACTACACCGATACCACCGCCCACATCAAAGAATTTAATGTCGATCTTAATCGCTTTAAGTGAACGGACCAAGTCTGCTACGATACCGCATGACTCACGTATAGGTCCGATATTTGTCAACTGAGAACCTATGTGAAAGTGGATACCTACAGGATTTAAAAACTCCGATTTATTGGCATAAATATACATACGTTTTGCCATATCTATCTCTACACCAAATTTGTTTTCATGCAGTCCTGTTGAAATATATGGGTGTGTTTGCGGATCTATATTTGGATTGACACGGATAGAGATACGTGCTTCTTTACCTAATTCTTTAGCTACCATCTCTACACGTTTCATCTCAGCTTCACTCTCTAAGTTGAGGAGTAAAATATCTTGTTCGAGTGCTTCACGTATCTCATCATCACGCTTTCCTACACCAGAAAAAATAATCTTATATTTATCTACACCTGCTGTGAGTGCACGTTTTACTTCACCGATGCTCACACAGTCAGCACCGGCACCAAGCTTAGCCAAGTGTGAAATAACAGAGAGGTTCGAGTTTGCTTTTACTGCATAATTGATAATAGATTTTTTTCCGGCAAATGCATCTTTAAGTGTGGTATATCTATTTTCAATATAATCAAAATCATAAATATACAAAGGCGTACCATATTTGTTTGCCAATGCTTTATAATCAATATCCATTTATACTATCCTATGCGCTCAATACTATGAGTCTATTTTAGGGTGATTTTATCTAAAAGTTGATTAAAAGGCACATTTAAAGTGCTGCAGGGTGTTAGGCGAGGCTTCTTTCATCTGTAAAATAGATGTAAATGGCATAGGCCCATAAAAGAACTACAGGTACTATAGCCGTCAATTCAGGCAGTAAAACACCGTTTGCTCCCATCTGACTTAAACCAAACAATATACCCCAAATTACAAATGTTGCAGCCAAAGAGAGTGCTATCACAGCACCCATATTCATCATTCTGGCATGAAAAGGGAGTTTGAAAAATAAAATAAGTAATAAGGCCATAGAAAAAAGTGGTACGACCACTTTGTCATACAGTGATGCCCTAATTTTATCTGAACTTAGATTTTGTTTATTTAACAATTTCCAGGTGGTATAGGCATCTAGTATATTCAATGCTTTACCCTCATACAATGATTCTATGATCTTAGGTTTATAGCCTTCTAATGTTTCTATACGCTCTTTATGTTCTACCGTATATCTTTTCAATTCGCCATTTTCATAAATATGTGTTTTCAACGTAGCATCATGTGCAGTCCATATTTCATCGTCAAATGTCGCTATAGGCGCATTTATCGTATAACGCACCTGATACCCCTCTACTTTAAAAATCGTAATATCTTCTATCTTTCTTTCTATAGGATCGAGCTTGGTGATATAGACAAACGTATCATTGTATTTGAAAAAAACGTCATTCACATTATAAGCACCCAATTCATTTTCCAGGAGAAATTCTGCTTTATCTTTTGCATAGGAAAACTCTGTGGTATGTAAGGTTAAAAAAACCATATAAGTCAAAGATCCTACTGCGAACAATGGTATAAAAAGTCTTTTTTTATCATATCCAAAGGCATGAAATGCTCCCATAGTGTTGTTTTTAATCAGTGAGAGTTTCGTCATAATAAGTGCAAAAACAATTGCCAAAGGGTACAGTAACCCCAATGCCTCTTGCCACATGTAAAAGATATAGAGTATTTTATAATTTGAAGCAACATCGAGTTTCTGTACATGTTGAAAATAATCGATCGAAGCAAAAGCAAAAGAGAGACCAAACAGTATAGAGAGTAGATTTTTAATATACAGTTTAACTAAATATCTGAAGTGTAATGAAGGATTAAATAGACTCATAGTGTTAAACCTTCTATCGATTTCAGACTGTACTTTGACTTTACTTCATTAAGTTCTTCTCTGGATAGTACTTTACAAGCCTCTGTTACATGCGCTATCAAACTCTCTAACATAGGAGCTTCATCTTGGGAAAAGTCATGTAAGACATAGTCTGATACCTGTGACTTGTGTTCCGGTTTACCCACACCTACTCTTACACGCAGATACTCTTTTGTAATGTGTGTATCAAGCGATTTGAGTCCATTGTGCCCGCCATGGCCACCACCTCTTTTAAAACGTACCGCACCAAAAGGTAGATCAATATCATCATGGATCACAATAATATCTTCAAGTTCTACTTTGAAAAAATGTTTTACAGGCTGTACAGATGTCCCTGAAAGATTCATAAATGTTGTAGGTTTTAAAAAAAGTGAATTGGCAGCGCGATAAAGCTTGCCATGAAAAGAATTTTTGGAAATGTCTCGAGCAGAAAAGTCATCCACAAGTTTGTCGATGACTTTAAAACCGATATTGTGTCGTGTATTTTCGTATTGTGATCCCGGATTACCTAGACCTACGAAAAGTATCACGACTGTGCTTTCATGCTTAGTTTACTTAGCTTTGATTACACCACAGATAGCAACATCTGGTCTGTCCATCATTTTACAGTTTGCCGGTACTTCAAGATCTCTTACAAGAATTGAAGCATCTCTCTCAAGTGGCTCAACATCAAGATCAAATTTTGCAGGGATATCTTCGATAGCA
Source organism: uncultured Sulfurovum sp. (assembly GCA_937921845.1). Lineage (GTDB taxonomy): Bacteria > Campylobacterota > Campylobacteria > Campylobacterales > Sulfurovaceae > Sulfurovum. The sequence goes on along the minus strand of CAKZWP010000076.1, from coordinate 380 downwards.
CCTCTTACTTTTAATCTTTTTTTAGACATAACAAGTACACCTTTGTTTTTAAGACCAACTGGTGTTCCGTGTGTGATTACCGGTACAAGGAAGTTTGTTACTTGACCTGGTACTGCTACTCTTAGATCTACGTGTACCACATCACCGTTTACTGGGTGAAGTTGATACTCTTGAATAAATACATTGATCTCTTTATCGCCAACTTTAACTGGGAATGCAAGTGTCTCTTTCTTTCTGACTGTTCTTACAAATTCACCACGTTTAAATGCAGCGTTGATATTTTCAACACCATTTGCATAAATGTTTGCGATTAGATAACCATCTCTTTTAAGCTGCTTTGCATTACGCTTACCGATACTCTCTCTAACGATACCTTCTAA
>CAKZWP010000075.1:0-3200 GCA_937921845.1 uncultured Sulfurovum sp. | reverse complement strand
GATATGGTCAAAGCTTTCATACCGCAAATAGCATTTCTTGTACCCATGAACATTACGGTTTCTGTGTTACTTATATTATTACAGGAATCTACAGTTTGCACAATAAATTGATCGTTACACTCTTTAGAAGTAGTTCCTTCTGTAAAATAACATCTGTCATGTGCATTACATGCCTCTTTAAGCCACCTATCATCATCAAAGAATTCATTAGCAAGATCATATACATCTTGAAGCCCTTCAGCACTACATCCATCTGGACGGGAAGCATAAGGATACAATGCATCAGGAAAATTAGGGTTAATGGGTAGAATTACACCATTTTTAGTTACGCCTCTTGCTTCTTCATCACTTTCTTTTAAATAAAGTAAAGGTTCTTTTGGGTCTTTACTTGCGTTATATTCAAAACTATCCGGGTCACATGCTTCATCTTCCCATATTTCGTTTGTTATACGCGATATATCTTGAAAATGATAATACGCTGTTGTTAATAACATATTATAAGCATCGTTACCCATTTGTTTAGGAACCTGTTCTCGTTGAGAAGCAAATTCTTGACGATTTCTATTATCTATGATATCCTCTGTAGCTTGCATAGCTTCATCAGGCATAATAAGATCAATAGGGTACGTCGCCATATCTTCAACCCATTTACCATCATACTCTGAAAAGAGGTCTTTAAATTTCCGATAGATACTTCTTGAACCCTTTATTGGTCTGGATATCTCTTTGTTTATCGTATTATTTCCTTCGTTTGAAACATTTCTCTCTTGTGCATCTGAGAGATTATGATCATACGCGTATAAATGAGAAAAAAATGTTAAAAAAATGATGATGAATAGATTTAATGGTTTCATTTTTTACTCCTTTATATTATTTGTACAATTTTGCACTTATTATATCTATTATTGGAAAAAAATTAAAAAGCTATACTTTTTCCCTATCTGATAGTCATCCATGATAAAGCCTTTGGCAATATCATTTACCTTCGTCTGCGTCTTCTATACCCACCATGACTTGAAGATCCTGTACCTCTTTTGTTTTGACCATGACACTGATCACAGATAGAAAACCTGTAAGAAAAGTCAAGTACCTTTCCACATCTTCGACACTTTTTGGTGAAGTGCCCCTGTCTAAGAGAGTTCTCTATGAAGTTGTTCAGTCTTACTCTGGCTGCCATAGCTTTGGCAGTATCTTCAAAGATATCTGGGAACTTAAAGGAGAGCCACAGATAGAGTGATATCTCTCTTACTCTGTCCTCTGCATTAAGCAGCATATCGTTCGTTTGTGCAAAAGCAGGGAGGTCTCTTGGTGGAATATAGAGTACTTTGCCTCCTGCTTCGATTTGACGGATATAACGGTGGAAGACTGACTCAATATAAGGTGATGAGATACTTGCAGGTGCACAGGAAAGGAAAAAACGTGTTTTAAGGTCCAGGGTATATTCACTTACAATAGCGGCTATCTCAAGCATGGAGTCAATGTTTGCGGCTACAAAAGGACCTTCAAACTCCATGTTGTCTGCGAAAAATGCCAAGATGTCCAAAATATTATCGGTCTCAAGTATCTCACCTATGAGCATGACATGTTCTAAACTTGCCATGACTGAAACAGGTAGTTCAAGGTCTGGCAGTGGAGTATGAAACGCAGAGGTGATAGTTGTAAGTGCACTTTCATCCAAAGCACCTACATACCCTTTTTCTTCAAATCCATAACGTCCGGCACGCCCGGAGATCTGCAGTACTTCAGTCGGGAGAAGTTCACGTCTTCGTAGGCCGTCAAATTTATTGTCTTTAGAAAAGAGAATGGTCTTGATGGGAAGGTTGAGTCCCATAGCTATGGCATCTGTAGCAACGAGTATCTGGCTTTCTCCTTCTCTAAAGCGTCTGGCTTCTTCACGTCTGACTTCAGGAGAGAGATTACCATATACCACTGAGACAGAGTATTTTTCACTGAGTTGTTGTTTGAGTGAGAGTACATCACGTCTGGAAAAGGCTACGACAGCTGTTTGAGGCTCTATATGCTTCATAGAAGTAGGAGTGGGTAGCATAGCCAATTCATTTTTTCGCTCAAAGTGAACGACTTCCAACTCTTCACCCAGATATTCACAGAGTTCTTTCACGGCTTTAAGTGCATTAGATGAGCCTGTAAGAATGACTTTTCTCGCAGGTATACCCATAAGTGCATTTGCCCATGCCCATCCTCTGTCACGGTCTGCTATCATTTGGATCTCATCTATGACGCAGACATCGACATCAACAGCAGCGTTCATCATCTCTATAGTAGAAGAGATGTGTGTAGACTCTTCGTCTATGATCTCTTCTTCTCCCGTGATTAGTGAAACAGCTACACCATCTTTTTTAAGGTTTTCATATCCCTCAAGTGCCAGTAGACGTAGTGGTGCAAGGTAGTACCCTGTTGTTGCTTCTTTTAAAGTTTTGAGAGCAGTGTAGGTTTTTCCTGAATTGGTAGGTCCCACATGAAAGACGATCTTCCGTTTGAGCTCACGTGCAAGAGGAAAGAGGTTTTTGAAGTCACGAATGGTCTTAGCCAATAACTCTTCACGTTTTTGTTTTTCAAGCAGTGGTTTGATGTAGTCACCAAAGTGAAAGAGTATGCGTCTTTTGCTCTTCTCTTTAAATTTTAGTACATTAGAAGAACGTATCTGAGGTTCAACAAAACGAACGATAAACTCATGTAGTTTTTCTTCTTCAATATCCAGTTTTTCACTCTCTTCTCTCATATCATCAAGTACATCATCTATCGCAACTCTGAAGTGTGCAAGAAGGTCGTCATTTACTCTGTTTATATCTTCCTTTACAGGAGGCTCTTCTCCTCTCCAAATGAGGTTGTAAATAAAAGGTTTTTCATAGGAAACAGAAGTGATATAGAAAAGAGTGGTACCAAAGAGATCATGGTTTTTTTCTTTCTCTATGATGATATGATCAGTACTTTCAAAAACCTCATATTTATCACTAATTTTAGTGAGTATTTTTTCTATAGTATCAAATGCTATAGGAGCATGATAGAGTGATGCTTCTGGCTGCATACTTTTGAGTGCGGAATTGACTTCCTGTTCTGTCAGATAAGGATGTTTAGTCTCTTTAATATGTTTCAGGAACTCTTCTATATCAGTTGTTTTTTTACTGATAGATGCTTCTTTTATCATTTGCAGTTTAGTGATGATCTCTTCATCGTTCAAA
>CAKZWP010000074.1:0-4308 GCA_937921845.1 uncultured Sulfurovum sp. | reverse complement strand
TGATCTTTTATTGCAGAGTATTGATTAATTTTTAATCAATGAAAGGAAGATTATTTAATAAGCGGTATTTCCAGTTTAATAGAGTGTTCTTTAAGAAGACATTTGATGTGGCTTTCAGCAGCAAGTGTACGAATCTCTTCATCTGCATCTGCATAACGTCCGTTTGCCTGTATAGAAAGCTGTACAATAGACTCTTTTTTGTCGTCAATAATAACATGTTGTCCAATAAGAAGCTTTAGAGAAATATCTATAGAGTCTGAGGATTTAAAGGCATCAAGTGTTTTTCTAAGAAGTTTAGAAAACTTATTTTGATCTATTTTAAATGGCGGCAGATCCTGGTCGGTTAAAAGTTTGAGTTGATTGGTGTTTTTTGTTTTAAAAAGAGCGATATTTGCTTCAAGCAGGATGTTAATATCTGTAGTGATAAATTTATCTATTTCAAGTTTACGTTTTGGTTGCACACGAGGGGTGTTGTATAGACGTAGTGAAATTTGTTCTTCATTTTCATATCCTACAGTGATCGCATGAAAGATGAATGCGTCATAATTGAGTGTAAGTGATGTGGTTTTATATCCGAAACTTTGCGGCGCATAAGAGACGGCAATGTCATAAAGTTCTTGTTTTGAGACATATCCAAATAAAATTTCAGCAGCATTGTTCAGATAGAGTATCTTCCCCTGGTCATTAAAGAGTATAAAAGGGCTATTGTCCCACTCTACAAAGGCTTGAAAATTAATCGATGTTGTGTTCATGTATTTTCTTTCTAAGTGTGTTTCTGTTAATGCCTAAAACCTGGGAGAGTTGCAATTGTGAACCAAACTTCTTAAGACCTGCTTCTATAAGAGGTTTTTCATATAACCCAAGATATTCTCTATATCCATCGTTTCCATCAAGGTTCTTTAATAAATAGTGGTAGAGTATCTCTTGGATATCTTTATCATCCAAAGAGTATTTATAAAGGTGTAAAAAGATAGATCTTTTAAGGCTTTTACTGTTTTTACTGAGGTTTAGAGGAATGTCATCAGACTCAAATGTATCATCTTCTATCATTAAAGTTGAGAGTGCTTCTTTAATAAAAATATTTTTTAAGTGATTGACATCTTCAGGACGCTCTTGCAGTGTTGGCATCATATATATAAAAGCAAAAAGATCATCAATGAGTTCTTGATTTCCCATGTAGTTTGCTGTAGCTATGATCCGTTTATTTGTAAAATCAAGAGAACTTTGATTACTGAGTTTTTCAAAGTCTGTGATGATCAGTTCATCATTATTTTCAAGTGCAATCTTCACTTCTTCCTGACTTTCACCTGACACCAAAGGGGTATCTGGGAAAAGGTATCGAGCAAGTGTTTTTTTACCCGTATTTGCTTCACCGATAATGATAGATGAGACATAGAGTGTCTTTGTGAGGTTAAAACTCTTGATGATATGTTGTATTTTATCTGATTTGGTGAAAAATGTTTCCATAATACTCTTTAGTGTTGATTAATTATTAATCATACAAAAATTCAAATAAAAGTATGTTAAAATAATTTAATTTATAGACAAAGGGACTTCATCAAAGCATCATTTCAAAGATTTTACCAGCATTTTTCGTATTTGGAACTAGAACAGGCTGTTGAGTATTTTTCCATTTTGGGCGGGATAGGTAAAAATATAGAATTAGACTATTTTGATGATGTATTTTCTATGGTAGAGTCTAATTTTGTGCAAAACTTCTCAAAATTTCAAACACTTGTTTCTCCCTCATACCTTTTAGAGAGTCCTTACCGGGAAATACTTATTGCAGTAGCCAGAGGTGATGGAAAACTTTACTCTGTACTTAGAAAAGCAAAAGTAAGTGAGACCTTAGGAGAGAAGATAGTCCAAGAGTTGGTCTCTTTAAATGTCTTAAGGGTAGAAGTTTCCAGAGAATCTCCATTACGTAACCATCCAAAACATAAACTCAAAAAAGAGCTACGCTCTTACCGTGTACAGGATAAACTTCGTTTTGTACAGCCTTTTATGCGTTTTTGGTTTGGCTTTGTGACCTATTATAAAAAAGATTTGGCTTTAGGGAAGGGTGATGCTTTTTTAGAAAACTTTGAAAAACACTATGACCGTTTACGTTCTTTGGTTTATGAACAACTTTGTGATGCACTTTTGGTACAACATTATGCAGAAGACAATAATATAGTAGACAGCGGAAGCTTTTGGAATATCCACAGTGAATTTGACATTTTAGCAGTGAGTCAAGATAAAAAGGTTATTTTAGGAGAGTGTAAGTACAAAGACCGGAAAGTCTGTAAAAATGAACTGACTAAACTCAAAGCAAAAGCACTGGAATCAGGCATAAATGTAGATGTCTACGCACTTTTTTCCAAGAGTGGATTTTCAAATGAGCTTTTACAGACACAAGATAAAAATTTACTTTTGTTTGACCTGAATGATTTGGAATCACTTACTTCTTAGTACTTTCAACCTTTTCTTCTGCCAAGACTTCTTCTTCATAGACCTTAACCCCTTCCAAATACCCAGATATTTCCACTTCTTCATAGACGATACCTTCAGGTACGGCTTCTGAGTGTAATTGAACCGCACACTGTTTATAGTTGGGTTCAAATGATTTTGGATCGAACTCCGGGATAGTGATGTTGTTGATGAGTTGTTCGTTGAAGTGGAAAGGTACGAAGACATTTCCTTCTCTTACTGTTTCAGAAACTTTTACAATAACGTCCTCAACACGACCTCGTGTCCCTGAGAGTGCTATGCGGTCACCACTTTGTACCTGCAGTTTTCGTGCATCTTTAGGACTTAGGTCTACCCATGCTTCCGGGGCTAAGGCTTCGAGTATACCTATGGTTCCTGTTTTTGTTCTTGTGTGGAACTGCTCTACTGTTCTTCCTGTATTGAGTATAAGAGGTAACCCCTCACATGCTATTTCAGAGAGTGGCTTCCAATCTACCGGTAGTAGATTGGCTTTTCCATCAAATGTATTACAATGCATCTCTTCAGAGTAAAGACGCTTGGTTCCATTGGGAGATTCATCATTACATGGCCATTGGATACCCCCTAGCTCTTCGATACGTTCGTAGTCCATACCGCTATAGTCACAAAGTTGTCCTTTACTTACTTTTTTAATTTCATTAAAGACATCTCTTGGGGTATGCAGATCGTTAAACAGAAGTTCATGCTTACCTTCAAAATATTTTGAAAACTCTTTAACGATGTCAAGATCGGCTTTACTCTCACCCAAAGGTTCTACAGCTTTCCTAGCATAGTTACAACGTCTTTCGGAATTTGTATAACATCCTTCTTTCTCACTCCAGGTTGCTGCTGCAAAAACAACATCAGCTATTTGAGCAGTATCTGACATAAAGGCATCTTGAACGACAAGAATATCTAGTTTCTCAAGTGCTGAACGTAAAGCATTTTGATCAGGATAAGAGACTAAAGGATTGGTTGCTACAACCCATAAAGCTTTTATCTCTCCACGATTGATAGCATCGATGATCTGAGGGTAGGCATAGCCTCTTGCAGTAGGGATGAGATCCTCAGGGACATTGATGATGTCTGCGAAGGCTTTTCTGTCACTTTGGCTTGCATAATTTCTATACCCAGGTATAGAAGAAGTAAATCCGAACTCCCTTGTACCCATCGCATTACACTGTCCAGTGATGGACATAGGTGCAGCACCCTCTCGACCAAGGTTTCCTGTGATCAAGGCAAGGTTGCAGATGGCAGATACAGTATCTGTACCAATACTGCTTTGGTTCACGCCCATCGTCCATGCACTCATAGCAGAGTTAGCTGTAGCATAGACTTTTGCCAGGTTATAGAGTTCTTTAACCTCAATACCTGTAATTTGGGAAACTTCCTGTGGAGGATAGTTTGCTAAGATATGTTTTTTAAACTCTTTATAGCCGTTCGTACGTGTCTTGATAAATGTTTCATCTTCCCAGCCCTGTTCCATAATGATATAACATAAACCATTGAGCAGTGCAAGATCACTTCTTGGAGCCAAAGGTACAAAGATATCTGCCATCTGTGATGTCTTGGATTTACGAGGATCAACAACAATGATCGTTGGTTTTTTACCGGTTATGGATTCATTTTTGGCGATATGAAGTTTTAAGATGGGATGATTGTCCGCAATATTTGCACCTATAAGCAGTATAACATCTGCTTTTTCAAAGTCTTCATAACACCCGGTTGGACCATCAGAACCAAAGGTTTGTTTGTACCCCATAACTGCAGAAGACATACAAAGTGTGGTATTTCCATCATAGTTATTGGTTTCAAGTCCGAGTTGAACAAATTTACCTAAAG
>CAKZWP010000073.1:0-5685 GCA_937921845.1 uncultured Sulfurovum sp. | reverse complement strand
AAAGGTCTTGTATGTTTATAAAATTTACCAGCCCTAGGGCTGGTAAGGGGTGAAGTATTAGTTTCTAATACCAAGATCTGCTTTGATAGTGTTCCATCTAGCAAGATCTGTATTTTTAAGATATCTCATAAGTCTTCTTCTTTGACCTACTAGTTTAAGTAGACCTAGTCTTGAAGAGTGATCTTTTTTATTTGTCTTAAGGTGATCAGTTAAGTATGTAATTCTCTCTGTGATAAGAGCTACTTGTACTTCTGTTGAACCTGTGTCGCCGTTTCCTCTAGCATATTTAGCAATGATTTCTGCTTTTTTCGCCTGATCTAAAGCCATAATGACCTCCTGATTGGTATTTAATTTCCAAAATTCAATTTGGGAACGCAATAATATCATAATAAGCTTAGACGAATATTGACATATACCATGCCTACTTTAATGTTAATTAGAGTAAAATACTCCTAATTATGAAAAAGGTTTTATTATGCTATTGACCCGTGCAAGTGAATATGCTCTACTCTCTTTAGATGCTATACGAAAATCTGATAGCCCTATTGGTGCAGAGCAGCTCGCTACAGAACTGTGTATCCCTAAAAGCTTTCTTGCAAAAATTTTACAAAGTCTTGCAAAAAAAGGTATCCTTGAATCACGTAAAGGTGCGCATGGTGGATTTATCTTAGCCAAAGACATCAATGAGATCAATGTGAATGATATCATCTTTGCTGCTGAAGGTAAGTCTCCAACTGTTTTTGACTGTACAAGTACAAATAACTGTCCAAATGGAACCATTGGAACTTGTGCCATCTCACCTTTTCTCATGAATTTTCAAATGAAGATAGATGACTTTTTGAATGGTTTAACGCTAGGCGACATACTTTAACCCACACTAGTTACTCCTCTTCAGGGTCAACTCTATATCGACCCCACAACTACTTCATTGTATAATACACTTATATATTAACCTCAAAAAGGCATACTTTTATGAAACATCACGTTTACCACCTCTCCCATATAGACCTCGATGGCTATGGCTGCCAATATCTATCACAACAATGTTTCGACACCATCGACTGCTATAATGCGAACTATGGCCCGGAAGTACCGGCAAGAATGGGTGAGATCATTAAAAAGATCGAGCAGGATAAATTTTTACATGGGGATGAGATCGAATCACTCATCCTCATCACAGACCTAAACCTTACGACAAAGGAAGGTACCTGGATTGAAAAAGAAGCTGTACGCATCGGTGCGAAGCTTCAACTGCTTGATCATCATGCTACAGGGAAAACTGCTGCAGAGCGTTTTGCCTGGTACAAACTTGATACGACACGTTGTGCTACACTCATTACCTATGACTGGCTACAACAGCATTATGACTTTGATAAGAGCAATGACTTGGCTACCATCGTAAAAGCGATCAATGCCATAGACATTTGGGTAAGCGATGATGCACTGTTTGAGTACGGAAAAGTGATGCTGGGAATGATCTCTGGGGCAAGGGAAGTCAACCGTATTTTATTTCCTGCGCAGGACAGAGCCTTCAAACTCTCTCTTATAGAAGCAGCAAAACAAAGAGTCAATGATGAAGATGCACCTATCCAACTGGATGATGATCTACACCAAATTAAAAAATCTTTTTTTAGACAAGAAGAAAACAACACCAAAGACAACCTCGTTGCCTATTATGTCACAGACCTTCTCACAGCAGATAAACAACGTCTTACCATTAACTACAAAGGCTATAAGGGTATACTCGGCTACAATGTAGGAAATGCTTCTATTATAGGGAATGCCTGCATGGTAGAGAATGATGACTATGACTTCTATATGGATGTAAACTTCAGAGGGCACTTTTCACTGAGAAGTAACAACAAACTAGATGTTTCTGCTATGGCTGCTCACATCGGAAACGGTGGTGGACACCCCAATGCAAGCGGTGGGAAAATAGAGGGATACAAAGACTCTTTTGTCTATGCCGATGTACGTAAATTCGTACAAGACTATATCGATAAAAAGTGCGAATAAACTTTAAATCTCTACTTTGATTATATCTTCACTCTTGCTTCTAATGCACGTGAGAGTGACATCACATCTATATTATCCAATTCTACACCTGTAGGTACACCCTGGGCGATCTTCGTAAAGTGTATATCCAGACCTTTTAGCTTATCTTCTATGTAGAGTATCATCGTATCCGTAGCAATGCTTGGAGGGAAAGCGAAGATAATCTCATTTACACCCCCTACTGCATAAAACAGATGGTCTTCATCTAGATCACGTACTTCTGTCACTACATAGTAGACGCCATCAAACTGTCCACTCTCTTCTATGGTCAAGATGTCTTTAGCACTTTGCACAATACAAAGCTTTGTGTTGTCACGATAAGGATCAGAGCAGATGGTGCAGAGTTCATCTTCGCTCATGTTATGACATTTGCTGCATTTTTGGATGGCGTTTACCCCGGTTTCCAATGCATGTGCCAGTTTCATCGCAGCAAATCCGTCTTCCATGACAGCATGGTAGGCTAAACGAATCGCAGTTTTTTTACCGATAGCCGGTAAAGAGCCAAAGGCATCTACCAGGTTTTCAAATGCCTCTATCTTGTAATGTTTCATTATGGGCGTTCGTAATCCACAACTTTAGAGTATTCTACTACTGTTTTTATGAAGTCAACTACTTTAATATGTTCAGGATGTATAGCATATGCCTTCAGGCCCTCTTTACTTTCAAATACAGTAATAATACTTAGATCCATCGCACGCTCTTCTGTAGAAAAATTCACTCCTACATCTATACTTCTAAGTGTTGGGACTGCGCCCATAAGATTTTCCAGCATCTGTTTTGCCTGTATGATGTTGGCTTTTTTATTCTCTTCTTTAAACTGAAATGTCACGATATGTACAACCATTTGAACTACCTATATAATGTTTTTGTGATTATAACTAAATTATGGTAGAATTCGCCAAAATTATTCCCCAAAATATGATGAATAAACTATGGAGAAATATCAATGACAGAATTAGATTATTATGAAGTACTTGAAGTAAGTAAAGACTGTTCAGGTGCTGAGCTTAAAAAATCGTACAGAAAACTTGCAATGAAGTACCACCCGGATAGAAATCCAGATGACAAAGAGGCAGAAGATAAATTCAAAGTGGTAAACGAAGCCTACCAGGTACTCAGTGATGATGAAAAAAGAGCTATCTATGACCGTTACGGTAAAGCTGGACTTGAAGGCCAAGGCGGTATGGGCGGTGGCTTTGGCGGTGGAAATATGGATGATTTCATGGATATATTTAACTCTATGTTTGGTGGTTCAGGTGGAGGCTTTGGCGGAGGTTTTGGTCGTACTCGAAGAGACCCGGGCCAAAAATATGCACTGGACTTTGAGATAGAGCTTCCATTAGCATTCCATGAAGCAGTCTTTGGTTGCGAAAAGAAGATAGATATTCGATACAAAACGCCTTGTGGTGATTGTGAAGGTACAGGTGCAAAAGATGCCAAACTAGAGACTTGTGACTACTGTAATGGCCAAGGTCAAGTACTTATGAGACAAGGACCTATGCAGTTTGCACAAACGTGTCCAAAATGTCATGGTCAAGGACAAAGCATTAAAGAAGAGTGTGGAAGCTGTAGTGGTAAAGGGTATCATGAAGAAGAGGACACAGTCACTGTAAGTATTCCTGCCGGTGTAGACTCTGGTAACCGTCTTAGAGCACAGGGCTATGGAAACGAAGCTAAAAATGGACAACGTGGTGACCTCTACCTCACTTTCCATGTAGAAGAAGATGAAAACTTCATACGTAATGGAAATGACATTTATATAGAAGTACCAGTATTCTTCACACAAGCTATACTAGGAGAAACTATCTCTATACCTGCACTTGATGGCGAACTGGAGCTTGAGCTTAAACAGAGTACTAAAGATAAGGAACAATTCGTTTTCAATGGTGAAGGTGTTGCTGATGTACATGGTGGAAGAAAAGGTCGTCTTGTTGCACAAATTCGTATGGTACTTCCTAAGAAAATCAATGATGAGCAGAAAGAACTCCTCGAAAAACTTCAGGAGAGTTATGGGGTAGAGAGCAGTCCGCATAAAAGTACTTTTGATTCTGCATTTGACAGAGTCAAAAACTGGTTTAAAAACTAAACCTTCCTTCTAAGTGGGCTTTGCCCACAATTATCTATACTTTTTCCTCCCTTTTTATCTATACTGCACACTTTTTCTATCATTTTAATAAACGATAATTATTTTCCTTTAAGCTCATAAGACTATACTAGAGGTAAGAAAATAATTTTCTTCATCTTATGAGAAAGGATATATCATGGCACGAAAAGGTAATTCGATTATCCAAGGGATTGAAATTAATGAGATTATTACAACACTCAATAAAGCTTATGCTGATGAATGGCTAGCCTACTATCAATACTTCATAGAAGCAAAGGTCATCAAAGGTATTATGAAAGATGCTGCCATAGCAGAACTGGCACAACATGCTGCCGATGAACTCAGACATGCAAATATGGTAGCAGACAGAATCCTCCAATTGGGAGGAACGCCTCTACTGCACCCACAAGAGTGGTTTACCCATACAAACTGTGGGTATGAAGAACCAAAAGATTTTGATGTAGTGAGTATACTGGAAGATTCTATAAAAGGTGAGCAGTGTGCTATCTCTGTCTATTCTAAGCTGGCAGATATGACACGTAATAAAGATATAGTCACTTATGACATTGTCTCAGAGATTCTTGCAGATGAAGTAGAACACGAAGAAGATCTACAGGCACTGCATGATGATATCACTGAGTTCATAGCAGACCTAAAGAAGAGTATGAACTAGTTACTGTACTATTTGGTGCAGTATCACTTTAGTATCTGAAGTATCAAAGCTGTTATCATCTACATTTTTATTGTAGGCGATCACATACACTTCATCCGCGCTTTGTAAATAATTGTTCTCACCAAACTCTGCATAAGCTGTTGCCCCTATCGAAATAAGTGCTTGTTTGGGATAATTGGTTGCTTGAAGATGTTCAGCAATGTTTTCCAGCGGTCCAAAATCTTCTTGTGTGTTCATTTTATCGATAAGCCACGTTTTAAGCTTAGTATAGAAGTAAGAGTACCCAAGTAATGGTGCATCTACACCATAAGGATGTAATACCCCTTCTCGTTCTACAAAAGAGCATAGATGGTAATTGTCCATCACACCGCCCTCTTCAAATTTATCGATAGGAATCCATTTGTCCCCGATCCCTTTAGAGTTTAGTCCCCAAGACTTTTTCTCTGAGATCTTTTTTGCACCCTCTTTACGAATGGTACAGTCGTTAAACGTCGTAAATTTTTGAGCGATCAGATCGATCACTTTTTTCTCATCATCATACACAATATCAAAAAGTACAGCTATCTCCGGTTCAACTTGCGCATTCGCTTCATACTCAGGAAGTTCAAGTTTGTCTGTACCTATAGAATACAACCCTAAAAAAGAATCTGATCCAGGCAGATAAAAAGGGAAAATACCTTTAGGTGCATCCGGCTCAGCAGTAATGACATTTTCAAAATCCTTAAGTTCACCTGCTTGTTCTAAATGGTGTGCAAAATTTCCTGCTACACCTAAACATATTGTATTATGTAATTGCATAAAAATCCTTAGACAAAGTATTAACGTAGTATATCTCAGGGATGGTTATAGGGTG
>CAKZWP010000072.1:0-4866 GCA_937921845.1 uncultured Sulfurovum sp. | reverse complement strand
TACCGGAAACGTTGTAAAAAACAGACAAGGTTTTGCCCTTCTGATCACTTTGTCAGTTTTGTCTGTTATTATCGCATTGACCATGGTGCTTTTGAGTTATTTTGAGGAAGTCCAGCAGGATGCCGGCGATACAAAAGCACTCATACAAGCAGATGTATACTATACAAATATAACAAATATATTTCAGGGCTTTAAAAATAAAAAAGACCTTTTTGCTGTATTATACACTACGGCACTGCCATTGCAGACAGCAGATAGTAAATTTTCACTTGTTTTACAATGTGAACCTTTGCAGAAAGGTGTGAACATTAATTGGCTGGGATTGGGGAACGATAGCAAGAAATCAGCATTGTATACCGTAGCACAAGAGCTTTTTGAAGTGCTTGCACAGGACTATAATATAGAAGATGCGGGAAGACTGCAAGAGATGCTGCTTGAAGAGATCGGAGGCACTTATAACTCTGTGCAAAAAGAGGAAAGCAGACTTCACCAAAAAAACGGTATTATATCTTATCAACAATTCGCGGAGGTCATAAGCCGTTACCAGTTTGAGATAGATGATCCTCAGATAGGGTCTGTCCCATGGAAAAAGTATTTTAGTTTTTCTCCTAAAGCAGATAAAATAGATGGAGAATATAGTTCACCCGAACTTATCTCTTATCTGTTTGGCATAGATATCTCAACAGTTGAAGAGTGGGCATCTTTTATAGACAAAGGCACACTGGAAGATTTTGTAACTCAAAATGGTGGAGATTACGCCCAAAGAAAAAATATTTTGGCGGGCGAAACATTTTTAGAAGCAACAGAGTGTTCCGTAAGGTATGCTGTGGCGGATGAGCAATATAGATTTAGCTTTGAATATATTCATGGGGAGGCAAAACATTTTGAATTTTTTGGGAAACAATAAAGAGTTACTTCTTGTATATCCTTCCATGAAGCACGTGACATTGTCGCAGAGTGTGAATGTGATGCTGCCTCCACAGTTTTATACCCTGAAAAAAGAAGTATTGCCTCTGAACTATGCCTATCAGGCTAAGAAAATTGCCCCATCCCTTTTTGATGGTTTACTTGAAGAAGGTAAACAGTATGAGTATATGGTGTGGAAAGAGGGTGAGGAGTGGGTCTTTCTCGCGTATGATCTAGAAACAATCACGGAATTTCTAGAGAGCAAAGGCTTTGCTTTGGAAAATGTTTCTAAACTCTTTTTTGCTCAACAGTCAGTGGACCTTTTTGATAAACCGCTATGGTTGGGAGACAATGATGCATTGGTCTCTTTGGACCATATGGCAGTGGTCGTTCCAAGAGGAGCCTTAACACAAGATGAAGGCTCTTCTTTGGTCTTTGACAATAGCTTTACTCCTAAAAAAGGTGTTATGCTTCAAGGTGCTTATGGTTCTGTTCTTAGTATGAAAGAGGCTTCACTGCTTGCAGCTATTTTCACGCTTTTTGCTCTGATGTTTTTTGTTGAGGGGTGGCGCTATAGTGATAATGCTAAAGCAGGAGAAGCCCAGATGCAAGAACTGCTTGAAGCGTACCCCTCTTTACAGAGTAAATATACGAGAGACAGTATCGTTGCAAAATATAAAACGATCGATACAGTAGAACGAAAAAAACGGGATATTATCAAAACGGTATCAGGATTGATCTTTAAAGGAGTTACACTGACTTCATTAGAGATAAATGATAAGAAGTATCAAGTACAATTTACCTGTAAAGATGCCCAAGTGGCAAAGCGCGTTCAGGCATTAGCGAAAAAGAACAAACTCAATACTTCAATGATTGCAGGAAGCAATGATTTAAAGATGGAAGGCACATTATGATCTGGAAAAGATATCAAAATGAGCTCATTGCGCTTGTTGCTTTTGTGTTGCTGCTAGGTGCATATGGCTACAAAATGGCACAGGTTTCTGCACAGTCCGATACTATGGCTGGAGCAAAGCAATCCGTGGGAGAGATTAAAGAAGTGATTGCCCTTAAAAAGATATGGTCTGATAAAAAGACCAGTCAAAAGGTAGACAAACTTCAGATGCTTGTCCCTGCTTCAAAGGTAAAATGGAGCAATAAAAGTAAAAAGGTAACGGCAAGCTATAAAAGTTTAACTGCAACAGAGTTAAATACCTTAGTCACAAAAATTTTAAATTTACCCGTAGAGATACAAAAGCTTAAGATTCAAAAAATAGCTTCATCTTATGATGTGGAGTTCAAATGCAAATGGTAAAAAAGAGTTTCATCGCATTCATGGTTGCCTGGTTTGCCATACTTGTGCTCATGCCCAAGCAAGAATTTTACTATAAGCTTGAAGAAGAGCTTGCCAAACATGAGATAAAACTCAATGAAGGAAAGATGAAAGAAGGATTCTTCTCTTTGAACTTGGAACAAGTCACAGTCTATTTTAAAGGTATACCTGTAGCCACGATAGAAGAAGTGAATCTTTGTACTTTGCTTTTTTATAGCAGTGTAGAATTACAGGCACTTCATATAGATGACTCCTTAAAAACGATGGTACCGCAAGAAACACAAAAAGCTGTCATCACGCACTCGATTCTTTCACCTTTAGAGCTCTCTGTGGATGCAAGCGGTTCTTTTGGCGGGATGACAGGAACGATAGACTTAAGTGAACGCACAGTACGTTTAGATTTTAATGAGAGTAAAAACATAGAGATGTTAAAACCTCAGTTGAAAAAAGACGAAAAAGGATGGAACTATGAAACATCTTTTTAAACCTGAAATCGTGAAAGGGCTTTGGTCACTGTTGATTTTACTGCTTGTCGTTAAAATGGTTTGGTTTTTCGTTGAGGTATTATGGTTGCCGACTATGGGCGTAGAACATAGCGAAGACAAAGGGGGTAAAGCCCTTTACTATAGAGTAAAACTGAGCCCAAATGGAGCACCTGCACCTACTACAACGAAAAGACCGGTACAAACCGCAGGTGGTATTAGAGATATCAAGCTTTTGGCTATTTATAATGCTTCAGATGCCACAGTAGTGACAGTGGAGCATAAGCGAAAAACAACAGTACTTGCCAAAGGCGAAGCCATTAATGGATTTGTCCTTGAGGGAGCAGGATCTAACTATGCTACCTTTAGCAAAGATTCAAAAACATATAAGATCAATTTGATTATCAGCACAAAAGGTGATACATCCGTTCAAAGCGCCAAGCCTTCTCCTGTACCTGTGTCCTCGGCAAGTGAGGTTGAAGGTGATGTTGTGGATGCAGGTGATCATAAAATTATTGACAAATCATTGATAGACCATTATGCTACAAATATGGATGATATTTATAAAAATATCGGTATCAAAGAGATAAAGAAAGGTGAGAAGCTAGAAGGTTTCAGTATCTCCTTTGTGCGCAAAGGTTCACCTTTTGCGAAGCTTGGAGTCAAAAGAGGTGATGTCATCAAATCTATTAACGGAGAAAAGATAGATAGCTACAATGCTGCTTTTGGTGTATATAAAAATATTTCAAATATTGATAACCTGACACTGGTTATCCAAAGAGGTAAAGAAGAAATGGAGTTAGAATATGAAGTTAACTAAAATTGTATTGAGTATATTGATAGTATTGTCTGCAGGGTTACATGCGGAAGAGGAATATGTAGATGTAAACTTTCGTAACCTTGCGGTGAAAGACTTCATCGAGATGGTCTCCAAGATCACACAGAAAAATATTCTGATAGAAGCTGAGCCTAAAGGCAAAATTAACTTTGTATCTACAAAGCCTATTAAAAAGAGTGCTCTCTTCTCTTTAGCAAACTCTATTTTGGGTGGCAAAGGTATGACGATCATTGACCAGGGTGAGTACTACAAGGTTGTCAAATCCAATGATGCCGCAGGAGAAGGACTTGATGTAAGCAGCAGTATCAAGGGTGAAACGATGAAAACAGTGATGTTCCCTTTAAAGAATTCAAATGCTGCAGTACTCCGTGCAAAGATCAAACCACTGCTTCATAAGAGTGCAAAAGTGATTTCATTTAAGGAGAACAATGTCTTGGCAGTGACTGCAGATCCGAGAACTTTGGAGGCTATCTCAAAAGTCATCAAGGCAGTTGAATCACAAGGTGAAAAAAAATCGGTTGTGATCAAACTGAAAAACTCTATGGTTAAAGATGTCTATGCAAATGCCCAAAATATGGCAAAGAAGATCTTCCCTCAGACCATTGAAAGTGAAAAAGTTGATATCTTCAAAGATGAAGCAACAAACTCCATTATTCTTGTTGGTCAAAAGGATAATAACAACCGCATGATCAAGTATATCAAACAACTGGATATTAAAGGCGAGAGTACGACACAGCAAATGTATGTTATAAGGCTCAAAAACTCCAATGTCGAAGAGATGGAAAAGATCATGAGTAAACTGATCTCCCAGATGAATAATGTAGCCGTGAAAGCACCGGTAAAAGGTGGAAAGCCACCAAGTAAAGCCATGGTAGTATCTGACATTGAAAGAAATGCATTGATCCTGCTTGCCACAGCAGAGCAAATGAAGAACATCAGAGCAACCGTAAAAAAGATCGATATTCCTAAAGTACAAGTATACGTAAAAGCGAAGATCGTTGAAATTGACAGCAATCTGGCACAACAGGTTGGACTCAAATATGGGTTTAACGGTGGAGCGATCACCAGTACTGGACTCTATACATTGGCTGGGAATATGGGTGCCTCTGCACTGCAAATGTCTCCTGCTCTTTTGGGTTTTCTCAATCTAAATACAGAGACGTATGAAGGTCTCGATGCCAATGGTAATCCTATTTACTCTTCTGATCCCGATTTCAAATTTGATGCCACAGATAAGGTCTTCGCTTTGGGAGCAACGCTTGATCTATTACAGCAAAACGGTGCAGCTCGTCTCATGAGTGAACCTTCTG
>CAKZWP010000071.1:0-20079 GCA_937921845.1 uncultured Sulfurovum sp. | reverse complement strand
ATCGTTGATAATGTCCATCTCAACTTTGAGTCTGTCTCTATACTCTTCATGTTTCTCTTCAGGAACGATCTTAAGCCGTTCTTCCAGTCCTCTCTTTGACTCTTCCACAAAAAGAACGATGTCATTCTCAAGAGAATACTCCACATCAGGATGAGGCATTTCTATGTTTGATTCGGCTGCTCTTTCTCTGGCAAATTTAAAGTTAGGCGGTGTCGGGTCACCCAGTTTGATCTCCAGATTACATTTGTCTGCGATCTCTTGGGTATTTTCAAGTGCCTCAGGGATATCTGCAAAAAGTTCTGCCATCTGTTCTGGTGACTTCACGTAAAACTCATGTACCGAGTGACGTAAACGGTTAGGATCATCATAGAGTTTGTTCATCGCGATACACATAAACGCTTCATGAGCATCTGCATCTTTTTGCACTGTATAGTGTGTGTCATTGGTTGCGATGATCTTAATCCCTGTCTCTTGTGAAAGTTGGATAATCTGCTTGTCTATACGATGCTGGTCACCGATACCGTGACGCATGAGTTCAAGATAAAAGTCTTCACCAAAAACATCTTTGTATTTTAAGGCCACTTTTTTTGCCTCATCATACCCTTTAGCACCAAATTTAAGATTTCTCTCGGAAAGATTCATGTGCCAGTTCACTTCCCCTTGCAAACAAGCAGAAGAACATATAATACCTTCAGAGTTCTCTTTAAGAAGATCCCAGTTGATACGAGGATAATAGTAAAATCCATCGATGTATGCACGCGAGCTAAGGTACATCAGATTTTTGTAACCTACTTCATTTTTAGCATACAAACAAAGGTGAAAACGCTGACGCACAGACTTGTCACCTAACTCATCCTGGTTGTGCACATACGCTTCCATACCGATGATAGGTTTGATGCCCTCTTTACGCATCGTGTTATAGAAATCTATGGTACCAAACATGTTTCCGTGGTCAGTCATAGCCACAGAGGTCATCCCCTGCTCTTTGATCTTTTTAGCAAGTGCTTTAATTTTATTTGCACCGTCAAGCAATGAGTATTCAGTATGTAAATGTAAATGAGTAAATTGAGGTTTAACTTTTGGTTCTTCTGACATGGATAACCTTTGAAAATATTGGTTCCAATATAGCAAAGGTTAGGTAAAAATAGATTGAAATAAAGTGTAAAAAATGGATGAAGGGTTGTTTCTTAACAATAATTCAAAAGCATGCCATCTTTCACTGCTTGCATACTCTCTTTCCCTACTAGTCGTTCTACGATTGCAAGTCCGAAACAAACAGCTGTTCCTGGACCTTGAGAAGTTATGACATTACCATCGGTAACAACTTTCATGTCATCTCTGTAACCAGGATGAGCTATCTCATCTTTGGCGCCAGGATAGCAGGTATAGTCACTGCCTAAAACACCTGCCTTTTTAAGTGCAAAAGGTGCCGCACACATTGCACCTACTACTTTAGTTGCTTTAAACTCTTGAAGAAGTTCTATAATCCGTGCATTTTCAGCCAATGCATAGGTACCATCCCAGCCACCAGGAAGTACCATCATATCAAAGTCATCACTTATAATGTTTTTGATGGAAGTATCTGCCTGTACAGTGATACCGTTTGCTCCCAAGACTAAATTACCTTGGAGTTCATCTTCCAAATATGCTACACGTACCTCTATACCTCCACGACGCATCACATCTATGAGCGCAACCGCTTCTAATTCTTCAAAACCTTTTGCTATAGGTAAAAGTACACTTGCCATTTTCACTCCTTATTTGATTTCTTTAGCACCGATCTCAATAAATATTGCCGGTATTTCTTTATTTAACTTATTAAGAAAGTCTTCTCTTTTTTTACTGTTCAATGTAAAGAATCTGTTCCAATTAGACAATTTAGGCATACCTATCACAAGTGTATTGCTCTCTTTTTTGATATACATATACATGGTACATGGCGCGAACACACCAACTTCCGGCATTGCTCCTTCATTATCAAATACTGTATAGGAGAAAGGGAAATGACAAAGAGAGAAAGTCCAAAATGCATCATAAGAAGGAAGAAGATCCGGCTTGCCTTGTTTGTAGTCAAAGAAACCAGCCATGATAAATCCTTTTTCTGTAAATGTATCATCCACTTTTTCCTGGATCTCATCTATATAATCATCAAGGTCTTCTGGTCTTTCAAAATCAATCTCATAGTGTAGCATAGCATTCTCTATAGCACCTTCATATGTACCATGACTCACTTCAGCTGAAGGGAATGTTTTAGCTATAAGTGCATCAAGTTCTTCCATCTGCTTTGTATACCCTGTAATTACTTTTTGATCTGTGATACCTAACATCTCTATGATCGCTTCAGCAGTAAGATGTGAGATCACTGTTTCATCTTTACCTTGATGCTTATAGATCACTACGTTAAATGGATTGAACCCTGCAAGTCTCGGATCGATCTCCAAAAGAGGTTTTACTCCCTTGTCATTCACGATCGTCATAAAACTTAACACTTCAAGTGTTGTAGAACCATATTCTTCTTTATAAACAAGGTTAACATGTTTACGTGGATCAGGAAGACGATACCCAAGCGCTTTTACGGGCTTATCCATCATCGTATAATATGTATCTTGAACATTGCCCTTTATTGTATATAGGACAGTACTCTGCTTGACTGTACTTGCCGAACTGGCAGATTCTACTGCAAATAGTCCACTTACTGATACTGCAATAAACAGTATACTTCCCAATATCTTTTTAATTCTTGTCATCATTAGCCTTTATAGTAAATTACGATAATAAATTATAATAAATTAATTATATGAAGATGATGAATTAAATAGATAAATGGAAAATTAGTAGTTATCGCGGAAAATAATAAAGTTATGTATGTATGGAAAGAATCAAGAAGAGAGAAAACCCTCTTCCCTAAAGCGTGTTTACCAAGATCTAATTGTCTGGTGACAAGAAAGACATTTACTCAAGATAAGAAGATAGTTATTTGCTGCACTATATCTGTCTCCTTTTGCAAATGTAGCTGAAATCTCATCTGCCATAGAGGTGATAGACGCAGCTTGTTTCTTAGCATACATTAAGTTATTGATACCCTTATCACTCACACCCTCTTTTATAAATGATTCTGTATGTTTTACTGTCCTTTTAAGGTCCTTAACCCCATTCTTTACCACATTAATATTGTCAAAAAGAAAACCTTTTTGTATCGTAGCCATCGCAATCTCCATGTCCGCCATATTCTTCATTCTATCTGGTTGGATATGCTCTTGCTGTGCAAATAGCACACCACTTAACAGTACTGACATTAATAAAGCCTTTTTCATCTATATTCTCCTGTAATAATTTATATATAAAGTTATTGTAACAACTTACTTATTAATAAATAGTAATAAAGGTAAAGATAAATTAAATTTATGAAAATAATGGGAAAGACGATGTGAAAAGTATCACATCGCATAAAAGAAGAATTTATTTAGCGTTCTTTAGTGTTACTTTTGCATACATACCAGGGAAAATATTTTTAGGTCCTCTGTTAAAACGTATACGCATTTTTATTTTATGTGTCATAGGGTTGGCATCAGGTACGATGGCATGTATAATTCCTATCGTTTTGTAGTCAAGAGATGGTATTTCTACTGGTACTTTCATACCTGTCTCCACTCTAGATATGATACTTTCTGAAATAGACACATCAATCTCTAAATTTTCTGTATCTACGATCATTATTGTCAACATACCAGGCATGATCATATCACCCACTTTAATGTTCTTTTGTACAACAACACCATCAGAAGGTGCTTTCATTTTTATGTAGTTATATGTACTTGCCATTTGCTTTGCTTGTATGGTAGCTTCTTTAACCACAATTTGCATTGCTTCTAACATCGACTCTATATTTGCTGCTTGAGCATCTAAATCATACATATCTGTAAGAAAAATCTTATTATCATCACGATAGGTGTTTTTTAATCTTAATTTTTTTGTATTGACATTTCTTAATTTTTCACGCCAATATTCAACAATGACCTTTGACTGTTCAAGCATGAGATCAGCTTGAGATTTCATGATATCAAATTCAGCAGACTCCATTTCATAAAGGTCATCTTCTCTTTTTACTTTGTCACCAAGTTTTACAAATACTTTTTTGATGTATCCCATAAAGCGGCTACCTATCATTTTCTGACCATCAGAAACAACGGTACCCGTTAAAGTGATATCTCCAGCCTGTGAAAATACATTGAGTAATAATGCTACAATTATTAATTTTTTCATTTTCATCATTTACCACTTTCTCAAGCGTACATGACATTTCATACATTCTGATGAGATCTTACTATAAAACTGTAATGCTTGCGTTGCATCACCATCAGAAAAACGTGCAACGATGTCATCAGTATTTTGTTCAATCTTTCTTTGTATACGTTTTGTCATAGCTGTATTATTAGTCATCCATCTTTCATATACATCTTTATTTTCTGTCTCTTTCTTTATTGGTCTTATTGTGACAATGGTATCTTTTAAGTCTTTTGCACCTGCTTTAACGATATCCAAGTTATTATAGAAGAAGCCAGACTGAATATCCTGCATCGCCTGTGCCATTTTTTGCATGTCAAAAATTCTGTCTGCCTGTGTATACTCTTCCGCAAATCCAAAAGTCATCACCATCACACAACTAACCAATAGTCTTTTCATCCATCTTCCTTTTTCTCTTACATCAAAAATACTGAATAATATATTTGAATTCAATCTTAAAGTATTGTATCGAATAATCACTAAATTGATTATTATCATGAATGAAATCAAAAATAATTATGACTAGTGTCATTGTAACTTCACAGATATATAAACTTACATACTATATTATTATACTTGTTGTTATATTTTATATAAGTATATTTATTCTAATAGCAATTAATATAAGCTTGTATTATCTAGAATATAAGTTATATTTAATATTACTTATAGTACAATAAATTATATATAAAAAAATAAAAAGGGTCTACAATGACAAAAATTATTACTAGCTCTGTAGCTGTAGCTGCATTATTACTAACTGGTGTTCAAGCAAATGACTTGAATGATATGTTCAAAGATATGAAAGAGGCTGCTATCAGCATGAGTAAAGATGCTAAAGATTCTGTTGTTGCTGTGAAAGACGGTACAGTTGAAACTACACAAAGTGCTGAAAGAACTGTTACTAACGTAAGTAAAGATGCTAAAGATACTTCAGTGAAAGTTTCAGATGATCTTAAGACAGCTGAAGTTTCTACATCTAAAGACAGTAGAGATACTGTAGTTTCTGTATCAACAGATACAAAAGATTCTATCACGAATACAACAAAAGATCTTAAAGACTCTGCTACTGTAGCTTCTAAAGAGATGAAAGATTCTACTATCGCTGTTTCTTCTGATACAGCAAGTTCAGTAAAAACTGTTTCTAGCGACTCTGCTGATTCTGTAAAAACTGTCTCTAACGATATGAATTCATCAGTGCAATCAGTTTCTAGTGACTCTAGAGATTCTGTAAAAACTGTTTCTAGCGACTCTGCTGATTCTGTAAAAACTGTTTCTAATGACTCTAGAGATTCTGTAGACACAGTTGCAAAAAATGCGAATGATGCTACAAAACAAATTTCTAAAGACTATAAAGATTCAGTAGATTCAGTTGCAACAAATGCAAGCGATACTTCTAAAACTGCTTCTAATGACCAGAGAGAGTCTGTGAAGTCTGTTTCTGAAAACTTAAATGATTCTGTTAAAACTATTAACGATTAATTCCTCAAGATAGAAGGTATCACTTTCTATCGATCAAAGGCAATGCAACGTAGCGTTGCCTTTACTTTCTCCTCCTATGAAATCTCTTATTTTTTAATAACATGTAACTTAATGAACTTATATTAGTTAATATTATATTGTAACTTTTGATTTAAGACCTACTTAAAATAATTACGATATTATTCTTATAAATAATTTATTAAAATAAAAAGGTTACACATGAAAAAAATGATCACGACTTCTGTAGCAGTAGCTACATTATTATTAACAAGCGCACAGGCTGATTTTGACTTTGGAGATATGTTCGAAGATATGAAAGATGCTGCTATTAGTATGAGTAAAGATGCTAAAGATTCTGTTACTACTGTGAAATACGGTGCAGTTGAAACATCTCAAAGTGCTGAAAGAACTGTTACTAATGTAAGTACTGATGCGAAAGATACTTCAGTAAAAGTTTCTGATGATCTTAAAACTGCTGAAGTTTCTACATCTAAAGACAGTAGAGATACTGTAAATGCTGTATCAACAGATACAAAAGATTCTATCACGAATACAACAAAAGATCTTAAAGACTCTGCTACTGTAGCTTCTAAAGAGATGAAAGATTCTACTATCGCTGTTTCTTCTGATACAGCAAGTTCAGTAAAAACAGTTTCTAACGATTCAGCAAACTCTGTAAAAACTGTTTCTACTGACTCTGCTGACTCTGTGAAAACTGTTTCTAGCGACTCTGCTGACTCTGTGAAAACTGTTTCTACTGACTCTGCTGATTCTGTGAAAACAATCTCTACTGACTCTAAAGATTCTGTAAAATCTGTTGCAACAAATGCAAGTGACTCTACAAAAACGATCTCTAGTGATACAAGAGCATCAGTAGAATCAACAGCTAGTAATACAAGTGATGCAGCAAAAACTGCTTCTAATGACCAGAGAGAATCTGTAAAATCTGTTTCAGAAAACCTAAACGATTCTGTTAAAACTATTAACGATTAATATCTCTAGATAGAGTGCTTCGCTCTCTATCTCTCTAAGCAACCTGATCCTGGGTTGCTTTTACTTCTCTTCCACACCACCTATTATTTTTTAATCCTATATTTCAACTTTTACTTTTAAGAGATGTTTAAAATAACTATTGATACCATCAATCATAATATATAAAAGTTTAAAAGGTTTCAGAATGAAAAAAATGATTACAACGTCTGTAGTATTTGCTGCTTTGTTAACAAGTGCACAAGCTGGCTTTAGCTTTGGAGACATGTTCGACAATATGAAAGACGTTGCTACCGCAATGACTGAAGATGCAAAAGATAGCGCTACGGCTATGAAAGACGGTGCAGAAGAAGTATCTAAAAGTAGTGAAAGAACCGTACGTTCTGTAAGTTCTGATGTTGAAGACGTTTCAGAGAAAGTTTCAGATGATATCGAAACTGCTACATCTGATACATTTACAGATGGTAGAGATGCAATGGAGTCCGTATCTGAAGATACAAAAGATTCTATTGCTGACACAAGTGAAGATTTTAAGGATGCAACAGATTCAGTTTCTACTGACATGGAAGATAGTGTTGAAGCCGTTTCTTCAGATGCATCAGACTCCATTGAAGATGTCTCAGATGATGCTAGGGATTCTATAGAAACTGTTTCTGAAGACACAAGTGATACGGTAGAAAACATTACCAGTGATTCTGTAGACTCTCTCAAAACCGTTTCGAATGATGCAAAGAAATCCACTGAAGATGTTTCAAATGACTCTAAAGATGCTGTAGATTCTGTTGCAAAAAATGTAGAAGACTCTGCTAAAAAAGTTTCTGATGATTCAAGTGATGCCATAGAATCAACTACAACCAATATCGATGAAACAACTGAAACTGTTTCAAATGACGTTAGAGATTCTATAGACGAAGTTGCATCAAATCTAAATGATTCTTTTAAAGACATCTCTCAAGGTAAAGACACCAAAGCCATCACTCAAGATGAATATACAGAACATATGAAAAAGAAAAACAAAACTACAAAGAAGTAACCTGCATTATATAAAACCCCATAAAAAGCAACCTATAAAAAAGGTTGCTTCCCCCTTCTTTCTCCAGTATTATAACTATTCAATTTTCATTTACTTCAAGATAAGTCTATATTCTATAATATAAGTCAATATTATAAATTTGATAATAAACCTTAAGTTATATTTAACATAATAATTGATATCATATATTTATAAATACTTATAAAAGGGAATAAAAATGAAAAGAATGATTACAATATCTGCAGCAATGGCTGCATTGTTAGTGACAAGCGCGCAAGCTGATTTTGACTTTAACGATATGTTTGAAGATATGAAAGAGGCTGCTATCAGTATGAGTAAGGATGCAAAAGATTCTGTTAATACTATGAAAGACGGTGCAGTTGAAACGACACAAAGTGCTGAGAGAACTGTGACAAACGTAAGTGCGGATGCTAAAGATACTTCAATGAAAGTTTCTGATGACATTAAAACAGTGGAAGTAAATACCACTGCTGATATCAGCAAAGCAACTACTGATCTTTCAACTGATACTAAAGATTCACTTAGAACCACAACTTCTGATATGAAAGAGAGCGGTACAAATCTTAGTACTGATATGAAAGACTCTACAATTACTGTATCTAAAGATGCTAGAGATTCAGTAAAAACTGTCTCTAATGATTCTAGAGATTCTGTACAAACTATCTCTAATGATTCAAGAGACTCTGTACAAACGGTTTCTAATGACTCAAGAGATTCTGTACAAACGGTCTCTAATGACATGAACAGTACAACAAGAACAATCTCTAATGACTCAAGAGATTCTATAGACAGAATAGCGTCAAATGCAAATGACTCTACAAAAACAATCTCTGGTGATTCAAGAGCTTCTGTTCAGTCAGTAAATGAAAATACGGCTGATTCAGTGAAAACTGCTTCTAATGACAATAGAGAATCAGTGAAGTCTGTTTCTGAGAATCTAAACGATTCTGTTAAAACAATCAATGATTAATTAATCATTGATTCTACCTGATAAGAAGGGAATACCCTTCTTATTTTCCTCTTTAATCTTCCAGTCACTTTTAGTAGCGTTTCACTCTTCATCAACAAAAATCATAACTTCTATTTATTATATATATAAATTCTATGCTATCCTATATATATAATACTTGTTCAAAGGATTCATGTGAATACTGTAAAAAAACGAATACTCTATTTTGCTCTACTTCTGCCTGCTCTACTTTTTTCTACCGCCACACAAGAAAGCGCTTCTACAACAGCTACAAATGAAGATGCACTAGCTGTTTTCTATACCATAGATGGTGATGCACAAGAAAAGTATAATACGCTTGTAGAAAAGAAACTCAAAAGTATAGGTTTTCAACTTACCGACCCGCATAAAAGAGTCAATGACCAGTATGAAACCAAGTATGGTTCAACTATACTAGATGTACTCAGTTTTATGCCCGTAGTCAATGATGAAGTGATTTTACCACTCCTAAACATTGATCCTCGTATAGCAGGATTTGCTCCATTTAATATGCTCATACATAAAAAACTTGATGAAAATAAAACACATGTTGGACACCTAATGCCAAAAGTAATGTTAGAGATCTTGGGCATAGAAGACAAAGAAGTAAGAGAAAAATTTACTGCCACATTTAAATCACTGGATGCATTAATAGCGGAAGAGTTAGGTGGAGAAAAATCGTATATGCCATATAAAAAACTTCCTGAACAAAGAATGATAAACTTCGAATATGAATTTGAAGCACCTGAAGATATGGACGATTTTATCAGTGAATTTCAAAATACATTTGAACTTGCTTTCATTGACAAAGGCTATCTTATCGCCGGTTATCATAACTTTATGGAAGCCACTGATGATGCCGAAGATGTACTCTCAGGTTATGATGCTTTTTGGACCTATTCACTCTGTCATCTAAAGTTTTCTTATAACATGTTTGACAATGAAGGAGCACGTCCGGAAGCAGGTTTATTTGCCCCTTGTACAATGTATTTGTATATCAAAAAAGGAACCAATAAAATGGTTGTCGGAATGTTTAGATTACATAACTGGTCTGACACATTGGACATCACTGATAAAAAAAGACTTGAACTTGTAGAACATCTCGACAGAGAAATACCAGAGATCCTAACAGCGTTTGGTATGACTGCAGTATCAAATGTAAATCCACTGACACAAACACCAAAAGTCCTTTCAGTTCCGGCATCAAATGCTAAAAAAGCTACAGCAGAAACTAAAACTGCTTCTAAAGAAGAGCCTAAACAAGTTGAACAACAAGTCATACAGAATGTGCCGGTTCCTGAAAATGCTTTAGCCGTTATGTATACACTCGAAGGCAATGTAGAAAAACCATATAATACCATTATTGAAAAAGAGTTAAAAACGATAGACTTTGAAGTAACAGATCCTCACCATAGAGTAAATGACCAGTATGAAGACAAGTATGGTTCAACTGTCTTAGATACACTCAGCTTTTTATCTGTCGTAAATGATAAGGACATCCTGCCACTTCTTAATATCGATCCACGTATAGCATCTACAGCTCCGTTTAATATGCTTATCTACAAGAAATTAGATGAAAATAAGACACATGTCGGTCATATCATGCCAACAGCATTCCTGGATATGATAGGAATAGAAGAGCAAAAAGTGAGAGATAGTTTTATAGCCTCCCTTAAACCCCTGGATGAAAAAGTAGAAGCAGAGTTCAGGGCTAAAGGGCTCAAGTATACAAAATCATACCAAACCTATAAAAAACTTCCAGAAAACCGTATGCATAACTTTGAATATGAATTTGATGCACCTGAAGATTTAGATGAGTTTATTGAAGAATTCCAAAACACATTTGAACTTGCTTTCATTGACAAAGGATATCTTATCGCTGGATACCACAATTTTATGGAAGGAAGAGAAGATGCTGAAGAGATCCTGGAAGGGTATGATGCATTCTGGACTTATTCACTTTGTCATTTAGAGTTTTCCTATAACATGTTTGACAACAAAGGTGCTCATCCCGAAGCAGGTCTTTTTGCGCCTTGTACCATGTATGTGTACAGCAAGAAAGGCAGCAATAAACTTGTTGTGGGTATGCTAAGACTTGAAAACTGGTCAACTACTTTAAATATATCTGATGAAAAAAGGATAGGACTTGTCAATAAACTTGACAGAGAGATACCTGAGATTCTTACTGCATTTGGAATGAAAGCCACATCGAATACCAATACCCTACTGCAACCAGCTATTTGTAAAACAGAAGATACAGCAGTAGCCAAAGTAGATGTACTTAAAGTGCCATCAGATGTACCTAATGTGCCAGCAGTCAAACCTGTGCCAGTAACCAAAACGGCATTAGATCCTAAAACAAAAGAAGAAAAAGTACAAACGATTCAAACCACAAGTGGTAGTGTAGAAATTTGTATACCAACTGTACCAAAAGTTCCTCAGGCTTTCAACTCTCAAAAAAATGAAGATGCTTTAGATAGAAGTATTAAATTCTCGAAGCGTATACCACCAAACTACATACCTCATAGATATGATAAGCAAAAGAAGATGAGACAAAGCACCAATACAAGAATCGGTGAAGTAAACCAAGGAAGAATTGCAGCGCATCTTCGTGGAGAATTCATGGATGTAAAAACGGTTGAAGAAAAACTCAAAACTGCAGGGTTTGAAGTCTTGACATCTGTTCCCGTCGATAAAAAGGCTACACTCGTCTCTGTAGTCTTTACAGATAAATCCTTAGTACGTATGGCAAGTAAAGCAAATAGAGGCTTTATAGCATCATTACGTGTACTTGTGGATACAAAAGAGAAAAAGATCAGTATTACAAACCCTCTTTACATGACAAAAGGATTTTTACAAACTGACTTTGATGAAAAATCAGCCAAGAAAATCTTAGTAAAACTTCTCGAGCAGTTTCCTGGTTTGAAAAATTCAAAAGATGTACTCAAATTCCAGCTCTTGCCAAAGTACCAATTTATGAACGGTATGCCTCATTATGAAGATATGATAGAAGTCGCCTCAGGAGATGATCTTTTAGAAAAGATCAAAGATAACGATAAAGTGCTCTTTACCCAGACTCTCGAAAATGGTTCAACACTGATTGGTATTCAACTCTCTAAAAGAACCAGTACGTTTACAAGAAGAATTGGTAGAAACAATGCCGCAATGCTTCCTTACCCAATCCTCATTGAAAATGGGAAAGCAAAGATACTTGATCCTAAGTACTACATTGCTTATATGTATCCGATGTTAAAAATGACTGAGTTTATGACTATCGCCAGTATACCTGATGCTATGATAAAAGATTGTGAAAAAGTGTTCAAGAAAAAGAAGAAGAAAAAGAAGTAATAGTTTATACATAGGTACATACGATAAGTCGTATGTACTATAAAATGAAGTACCTTTGGAATATGACTTCAACGTCTGTCAGGCTAAGCCTGAAAACGTCTTATTTAGCTTTCTCCAAATATTTACCCTCAACTGTATCCACTTTAATCATTTCACCTTCAAGTATATGAAAAGGTACTTGTACCACAGCACCACTCTCAAGTGTAGCCGGTTTTTTCCCACCTTGTGAATCACCCTTGAAGTTAGGTGGTGTTTCTACGATTTTAAGTACAACAGTTTGTGGTATCTCTACTGAAATAGCTTTGCCTCCGTGAAACAAAATTTCAGCTTCCATACCATCTATCATATAATCAAAAGTATCTTTACCTACTTGCTCATGTGTAAGCCCGATTTGCTCAAAAGTTGTTGTATCCATAAACTGAAGCATTTCACCATCATCATAGAGGTACTGCATCGTTTTTTGTTCAAGTTCCGGTACATCAAATTTATCACCTGCATGTACTGTTTTTTCAATCGTTTTACCTGTAGCAAGATTCTTGATCTTCATACGTACAAAAGCTGCACCTTTCCCTGGTTTTACATGTTGAAAGTCTGTAACCTTATAAGGGTTTCCTGTAATTTCGAGTCTCGTACCTTTTTTGATATCACCCATTCCAATTGTAGCCATTTTAGCTCCTTAAAAATTATGAGTGATTATAGCGAATGCTTGGTAAAATGTTGTAGGGCACCCTGAATGGGTGCCAAAAGAAGGTTACTTAGTAATAGATATATTGCGATCTTTCTCCGAATGATCAATTTTTTCAAAATCCATCGCTTTTGCATTATCCATCAGGACCGGAATAAAAAGAAGTGATACAAATACTGCTGCAACCGTACCTGAGATAAGCGCAACACCAAGCCCACCAAATACAGGATCTCCCGCTAGTAATGCAGAACCCAAAATAATCGCAACTGCAGTTAAAGCAATAGGTTTTGCCCTAGTTGCTGCAGCAATCGCAATAGCTCTACGTTTTTGTATACCTTCACTCTCCATCAAAGATTGAGCAAAGTCTATCAGAAGTAATGAGTTTCGTGAAGAAATTCCTATAAGTGCAATAAATCCAATAAGCGAAGTTGCTGTCAAGAAGAACGTTTCAGAGGTAAACCAATTGGCAACCCAGTGTCCTACGATCACACCAATAAGGGAGAGGAAAGAACCCAATAGAATAATTCCACTCAAAGCAAAACTCTTATAGTAGATAACCAACAGTAAGAAAATCAAAATTAATGCAGAGATAAATGCTGCCCCTAAATCTCTAAAAGTATCAAGTGTTACCTTCATCTCACCATCCCAACGGAGGAGAAATCTTTCATGTGTTTTTTTGTCTTCCAAGATCAAGTCAAACATATACGTAGAAAAATCTGCTTTAGAGATAATATAGTCCTTTTCAAATTTTTCAAACATCATATCACGTGCCTCTAAAAGGGGATAGACTTGTGACACCATATCTGTCTCAGCAATGACATTGGTCATACGCGAAAGATCTTTATGCATGATCATAGGATTTGACTTCACCTTACGAAGGTGAACGACTTCACTTAATGGTACCATCATCCCTTTCATATTCATTAAGTTCAGTGATGAAAGCTTACTTTGCAATTCTTCTTCATTTGATGAAGATAATTTTTTGCTGTTATTATCTAAAACCAAAAACATTGGTATTTGATCTGGAGCATTTTTAGAGTTTTTATGTGCAATCACCATACCTTCAAAAGCAAGATACAAGATATTATTTACCTGTTCTACACTCAATCCGCTTCTTGCTATCTTCTCTTTGTCAGGTATGAGTTCATATTTATCATAAATGTCATCTGCCATGATATCAATGTCTACAAGACCCTCAGTTTCTGCTAAAATATTTGCTACCCTAGTAGAAATACTTCTCACAGCATCTAAATTCTCTCCATGTACTTCAACAACAATAGACGCCAAAGTAGGAGGACCTGACGGCTGTTCTACAAACTTGATATTTGTACCTTCTGTCAAGGGTAAACATGCTTTTTTGATCTCAGGTCGTAAACGTTGTACCATAAGAAATGATGGTTCGATACGATGATGTTTATCGGTTAGGTTTACTGAGATCTCTGCAACATTTTCAGTACGTTTCATACTCGCACCTTTTACAAGACCCGCATAATCAAGTGGAATACCCTGTCCCAAAAAGAGTTCAATATTCATCACTTCATTTTCTTTTTTCAAAACGTCGATCACACACCCACTTACTTCTTTTGTTTGTTCTATCGATGATCCCGAAGGCGTATCTACATAGATAGAAAAGGTGTTATCACTTTTTCCCGGCAACATTTTAGCCAATACCAATTTGGTAGGGAACATTAAGAGTGAAAGGAAAAATGCAGCAGCAGTTAAAACAATAACCAGTTTTTTCTTTGCCTTACTATCAAGAATAGTATAAATAAAACTTTCAAGATTTTTCATTATTTTGATCCTTCATCATCATGTTCTTCATGATGGTCACCATGCTCTGGCTTTTTCAATAGTTTTAAACTCAAATAAGGCGTAAATATATAGGCTACAAACAGTGAAGCGATCAATGCCACCGGTACATTATATGGGATAGGTTTCATAAATGATCCCATCATCCCACCAACAAAGGCCATAGGTACCATCGTTAAGATGATGGCCAAAGTTGCTATATTGGTTGGTGCTCCGATCTCATCGGTTGCTTCAACTAAAAGTTCTCCCATCTCTCTATCCTCAACACCATGGCTATGTAAGTGTCTATGAATATTTTCAATTACAATAATTGCAGCATCTACCAGTAAGCCCAAAGAGAGTAGAAGTGCAAAAAGGGTGATCCTGTTCATTGTCTGACCTGTCATCCATGCCGTAAAAAGTGTGACGGCCAAAATTGCTGGTACCGTAAAGGTAACAATGACAGATTCTCTCCAACCCAAAGCAAAAACCAACATCAAGGCAATAATTACAATCGTAATAATAAGGTGATGCATCAACTCATTTACTGCTTCATTTGCACGTTCCCCATAGTTTCTGGTCACAATATAACCCATACCCAGTCTTTCAAATTCTTTGTTATGTGCGCTTAAAACGGAGAGAACATCTTCTGCAACAAATACAGCATTCGTTCCGGCAAGCTTTGAAACAGTCAGGGTAATTTGACTTCTTTCATCATGTAATTTTGATTGACTATGTGATCCGCTCTCTTCTTCGACATCAGCATCCTTGACTGTATCTTTAAAGAGTATCTTTGCTGTTTGGAAGTTTTGTATATCAAGTCCATCCTGAACGCTTGCAACATCTCTTAAGTAAATAGGTGATCCCATATACTGGGCTACAATAATATCACCTACATCTTTTACACTCTCGATGGCATTTTTTACACCAAAAATAACCAATTTGTTATCTGCAGTTCTCCCTTTTACATCAGGTACATCTACAGCAACAGACTGAACCGCTTTCATGATCTGTCCCAAGGAAAGGTGATAGGCAGAAAGTTTTCCCATGTCAACTTCAATATTATACTGTGCTTTACGCGCACCTTTCAGTGTTGTTTTTGCTACATTATCTACACCATTGATCTTTTGTTGTATTCTTCTCACTACATTAAAAAGTGCAACCTCATTCACCGTTTCTTGATCCTTAGGATAAAAAGAGACTGTCACAATAGGAATATCAATATCGATATCAAATGGTTTAACACTGGGTTGCATGACACCCTTAGGCATAGCATCCATATTTTGCATGACTTTGTCATAGAGTTTTAGATTTGAATCTTCTCTATCCTCACCAATATAATACATGACATTAACGATACCTACATTATCCATCGCCATACCATATACATGTTCTATACCACGTACTTCCCGAAGTTTACGCTCTAATGGTTTCACTATAATATTTTCTATCTCTTTAGGCGTGGCCCCTGGTAAAGCAACGATAACGGCCCCACCGGAAATAGCAATTTGCGGATCTTCTTCTCTTGGCATCGTATTAAGGGCAATATAACCTATAAGTAACAGCATAGCTCCTAACACAATTGTCAGAGGACTATGCAAAAAACCTTTAGCAAGTCTCCCGGCTACGTTTATGATCTCATATTCTTTTTTATTTTCCATACTACCTACTTAATAATGATTTTGGCATACATACCAGGATACACAGAGCGTCCTTG
Organism: uncultured Sulfurovum sp.; assembly: GCA_937921845.1. Classification (GTDB taxonomy): domain Bacteria; phylum Campylobacterota; class Campylobacteria; order Campylobacterales; family Sulfurovaceae; genus Sulfurovum. The sequence goes on along the minus strand of CAKZWP010000071.1, from coordinate 3,743 downwards.
CAGATCAAACTCAATTTTGATCTTAAACTTATGCGTCATTGGATTTGAACTTGGAATAATTGAAGCGATAATACCCGTTGTTACAAAACTGATAGAAGGTATTTCAATATAAACTTTTTTCTTCAAGTTAATATATTTGAGCTGCGTTTCAGATATCTCCGCGATAATTTTTAATCTACTTAAGTCAGTTAAAACCAATGCCGGCATACCTGGAATGGCCATTTCCCCTTCATTAAGGCGTTTATCTACAATAACCCCGTCATTGGGTGCAAGTATAGTTAAATAATTATACTGATTTAACACTTCATCTTTTTTTGCCAATGCTTGATTGACTTGTTTTTCAGAGATAGTCACCATATCTTTTAGATTTTTTTCTGCCAACTGTAACATCTCGAACTCATATTTAGAAACCATTTGTTTTTTATAAAGTCTTTCATGTCTCGCGAGGTTAGTCAGTACGTTATTGTACTGGTTCTTATTCATCTGCAGTGATATTCTCGCTTGAGATATAGCCAGGTCAACCTGTCTTTCTGCCGACTCGATCTCTTTTGAATCAATCTCATACAGAAGTTGTCCTTTTTTAACAATATCCCCTTCAGAGACTGCCATATTTTTCACATAACCCATATAGCGGCTGGTCAGCATTTTTTGGTTATCTGACACTACTGAACCACTTAATTCTATGCTTCCTTTTGCCAGTTCATCTAACATTTTTTGCTTGGATGGGCCCGAAGGACCACTTACACTTACTTCTTGAGCTCCTACAGATATCGTTATCAATACTACTACAATGAATCCAACAAACTTATTCATACATTTCCTCCTGCATTTAAAATACTGTTTAGTTCAAAGATCTTTGTATTGCGCTCATTTTTTGCAGTTAGCAACTTTAGTAATACTTCTAGTTCTCTAGATTGTTTGATCAAAACATCTGAAATAGAGACAATACCCTCTTTATAACGTGAACGGTAGTTTTCATATACTTTTTTTGCAAAACGTAATTGTTTTTTGTAACTCTTTACATCTGCATTCTTACTTAAAATTTCTGTTTCAAGTTTTTTGACTTTCAACGCAATACCTGATTTAGCCAACGCGACTTCATTTTCTACTTTGAGGTGATTCACTTTTGCTTTTTCAAGATTGGCAGAGTCAATACCACCATTAAATATATTCCACTTTAACTGCACTCCAACAGTATATGCATCTTTCTCTTCAAACTCATTCCAAAATGTGTTATCTGCACTTCCATACTCTCCAAATGCACCAACAGTCGGTAAATAATTCGCTTCTTCAACCTTCAGTGCCATTTCAGTAATCTGTAATCCTAAAAGAGCTTTTTGTATATCTATATTATTACTTTCTACTTCTACAGTATCAATGCTTGGCATAGGTGCCATATCATTGACCTTTTTGATAGAATTGACCTCTTCATTCAATAAAAATGAAAGAAATTGATAGGCTAGATCTCTATTGAGTTTGGCTTGGTTATACATACTCTCTGCTTCAGCCTTACGAGCCTGAACTTCAAGCAGATCAATCTCTTGTGCATATCCCTCTTCTCCCATACTTTTTACGATCGATTCTAAGTGATCGATATTTTTAATGATCTTAGAGAGATTCAAGATATAGTTATCTACCAAAGAGATATCATAAAATGCTTTTTTTGTCTGAAATATTTTTTCATTGATGAGCTTTTGTGTATCCCACTGGCTCATACGATGTAAAGCATCCGTAATACGTCCATACTCTGACAACTTTCCACCGGTATATAGAGGCAAAATATAAGAGATTTTTGTCTGATAATGATTTCTATCTTTTGGATAATTTAAGTCACTAGGCTGAACAGATAATATATTTGGATTTGTTGCATCAAATTCAGCGAAACCAAAATCACCAAAAGTGGCTTCTCTGCTTTGTAATTTAAAGCCGAACACATTCAGTGCATCGTTTGAACGCATACCCGTCACAGTCACATCTAGCTTACCGTAGTGATTTCCTTTGGCAACTACTACTTCATAAGCCTTCATCTGTTCATTAAAATGGGATATTTTTAATTCTAAATTATTGTTTTTCAGCATAGAAATAGCCTGATTAATATCCAGGTTGTTTAACCCGGCAAATAACGGCCATGACAAGAGAAAAATGAGATATTTTTTCATAAGATACACTCCACTTACCCAAGATTAAATTATATTATAACCAAAGTCACACTCTACTATGTATCAGTAGAAAAGTATAATAAGTGGTAATTATATCATTCATAACCTAATGTAATGATTAAGGACTTTGAACGTATTAATTATTAACGATTAAAATATTTAGAGAATATTGGATAAATAAAAAGTGGGGGAAAGAAACTAAGTGGAAAATCCACTTAGTTTTTAGAGTGTCGCGTGAGAAACGCTAATACATGCTTCCAATGAAGCAAGTTCTTCAAGAAGTTCTTTTTTAATTTGACCATCTACACGTACTACAGCAAGTGCTTGTTTCTTGCTGTCACGCCCTAGTCTAAAGTCAGAGATGTTCAAACCGTTTTCTGCCATAATTCTACCTACATCACCGATTACACCCGGAGTGTCTGTATTTCTAAAGAAGATCATCGTCCCTTTTGGTTCAACGTCCAAGATATAATCATCTATTTCAATAATACGTTGTTCACTGTCATCAAAAACAGTTCCCTCTATAGAGATCGTTCCCTCTGTAGTCGTAAGTTTTATACCAATTTTATTGGTAAATCCACTGTTATTTGGTTTTACTTCTTTTGTAATTTCTATACCACGTTCATCCGCAACAAACTCAGCATTTACATAGTTTACTTGATCACCCAAAGACTCTGTAAGTACACCTACAGTTGCAAATGTACCCATAGATTCTAAATGGTCAGCCACAGGACCTGCTGCCGTTACCTTGATAGACTTCACAGCACTTTTCGTGATCTGTGCAGACATATGACCTATCTTTTGTATAAGCTCCAGGTATGGTCTTACAAAATCAGGCAGTTCATGCTCTTTAATAGGTAAATTCAGTGCATTAGGGTATGAAATACCTTTTGCTGCTGCTATCGCATTTTCAGCTGCCTGAATCGCAATATTTTTTTGTGACTCTTTTGTATTTGCCCCAAGGTGAGGTGTCACTGTCACATTATCAAGATCAAGCAGAGGATGATCAGTAGCTGGCTCTTTATTAAATACATCAATACCTGCCATTGCGATCTTACCAGAAGTTAACCCTTCTAAAAGTGCATCTTCATTATAAAGACCACCTCTAGCACAGTTAATAAGGATCACACCATCTTTCATCTTGGCGATTTCATCTTTATCAATTATACCGATCGTTTCAGAGTTTTTAGGTGTATGAATAGTAATGATGTCACACGCTAAGATATCTTCGAAATTCTTGGTATATGCAACATCCAAATCTGTTGCTTTACTTGAATCAATGTACGGGTCATATGCTATAACATCCATTTCAAATGCTTTAGCTCTTTTTCCTACACGTGAACCAATATTACCAAAACCGATCACACCAAGTTTTTTATCTTTGAGCTCAGTACCATACCAGTCCTGTCTTCTCCATACACGATCGAGTTTAAGGTTGTTATGTGCATAAGGAAATTTTCTTACACATGATAGCAGATGCGTCATTGTAAGTTCAACCGCTGCGATAGTGTTCGCCGTAGGTACATTCATCACAACGATACCTTGCTTACTAGATCCAGGGATATCAACATTATCCACACCAAC
>CAKZWP010000070.1:0-6682 GCA_937921845.1 uncultured Sulfurovum sp. | reverse complement strand
ATCTGGGTTTTGGGTATAACCCTGATGAACCACTTTTTCAAGGCATTACTTTTGCAATGGAGAAGGGTAAACGTTTAGCTATCATCGGTAAAAATGGTAAGGGTAAGTCAACACTGCTGAATTATATCGCAGGGGAATTACCACTTCAGCAGGGTAAACTTGACTTTCATCCTTCTACCACGTTTGCACACTTTGGACAAACAAACATCGAAAGACTGAATGTAAAATCAACGATCATTGATGAGATCGCTTCAGTAAGTAAAGATATGGGTATACCTGAATCACGTAGTATCGCTGGGCGTATGATGTTTTCGGGTGACCTGGGAGATAAAAAGATAGAAGTACTTTCAGGAGGAGAGAGAAGTCGTGTGATGTTAGGAAAGATCATCGGAACGCCGGCAAACCTTCTGTTCCTAGATGAGCCTACCAACCACCTTGACATGCAGTCCATAGATGCTCTCGCAGATGCTATAGATGACTTTGAAGGTTCACTGATTATGGTTACACACTCAGAGATGCTTTTACGAAGATTGGCTGATGCTCTCATCATTTTCCATAAGGGTAGTGCAGAGTACTTTGACGGTACTTATGATGAGTTCCTAGAAAAGATAGGTTGGGAAGAGGAAGAGGGGGCTGCTCCTAAAAAGAAAAAACCTAAGATCAACCATAAAGAACGTAAAAAACTACGTAAAGCAGTGACACAGGAGCGTAATGAAGTACGTAAACCTTATACTAAAGAGATAAAGCTTTGTGAAGAGAAAATTGAAGAGGTTGAGGCACAGCTTGAAGCTAAAAATGTGGAGCTTGAAAAAGCATCAAACTCTGGTGACAACTCTGCTATTATGGAGCTTTCACGTGAAGTAGGGCTTGTGCAGCAAGAAGTAGATGCACTCTTTGAACGTTTAGAGATAGCTACGGAAAAAGATGATGAGATCGTGGCTGAGTATGAACTCAAACTTGAAGAGATTGATGCATAATTAATATATTATGCATTTAAGGTTTATAATTTAGGAAATTACCTTAGTAGATTAACTGAGGTGTTGTTTCTCTCTTCATTTTTTTAGAAAAAATTTACGCCCAGAGGAAGTGCCCTTGGGGTACAAAAAATCGTCGTGGCTATCGAATCGCTTTGCTTACGAGGGCATTCGCCACGACATTATTGATATCGAGAGAGTTTTTACAAACTCTTATGTGCATCCTCATGGCTGTGATCCCATGCAAGTTTTGCTCCGCCTAACATATGGAAGTGTAAGTGATTTACTTCCTGTCCTCCATCATCTCCGTTATTAGTCACAAGTCTGTATCCTGACTTGTCTACACCCACTTTTGTTGCCACTTCCTGTGCAAAAACAGTCAATCCTGCCATTGTCTCCGGTGTGGCATCCTGAAAACAATCCACATGTGCTTTAGGGATGATGAGAATGTGTATAGGTGCTTTAGGGTAGAGATCATGGAACGCTAAAAAATGTTCACTCTCGTGGACGGTATTATTTGGGATTTCTTTGTTTACAATTTTGCAAAATATGCACATGATTGTGTCCTTTTATATTCTTTTATGAGTGGATTATAACACACAAAATACCCAATAAATCCCATTATTAGCAACTTTTGGATAAAATCACGATAATTACTAAAGTCATATAGAGGTTTTATGAAAGAATTAGAAGAAAAAATCGTTCAGGCTGATTCGCTTGAAACATTAGAAAAAGTGCGTGTTGAGCTTTTTGGAAAGAAGGGTGTCTTAGCAGCAGAGTTTGCTAAGATGAAAGATGTCCCTGGTCCAGAGAAAAAAGCATTTGCAGAGGGACTGAACAAAAGTAAGGCCGCGTTGCAAGCAAGTTTTGATGCACGTTACGAAGTACTTAAGTCTGAAGAGATAGAAAAAGTACTTAAGAGTGAAGCCATAGATGTTTCACTGTATGGCACAGTGGCACAAAAAGGTGCATTGCACCCGGTGATGGAGACGATGGATAAGATCATTGATTATTTTGTGGCGTTGAACTTTGCTGTTGAGAGTGGTCCTATGGTAGAAGATGACTTCCATAACTTTGAAGCCCTTAACCTTCCTAAATACCACCCTGCACGTGATATGCAAGATACATTTTATTTTAAAGATGGTGGACTTTTACGTACACATACATCACCGGTACAGATACGTACAATGATGGAAACCAAACCTCCTATTCGTATGATCGCTCCTGGGACAGTGTTTAGACGTGATTATGATTTGACACATACACCGATGTTCCATCAGGTTGAAGGTCTTGTGGTAGATGATAAAGGCAAAGTGAGTTTTGCAAATCTAAAATCTATATTGATAGACTTTTTACACTATATGTTTGGAGATGTTGAAGTACGTTTCAGACCAAGTTTCTTTCCGTTTACCGAACCTTCTGCTGAAGTAGATATCTCTTGTATTTTCTGTGAAGGTGAAGGGTGTAGAGTTTGTTCACATACAGGTTGGTTAGAAGTACTTGGATGTGGAATCGTTGATCCAAATGTTTTTAAGGCAGTGGGATATGAAGATGTGAGTGGCTATGCCTTTGGGTTGGGTGTAGAGCGTTTTGCAATGCTTATGCACAAAATACCTGATTTGAGATCTTTGTTTGAAGGTGATATTCGTTTGTTGGAGCAGTTTAGATGATAGTAACAAGAAGTTGGTTAAATGAATTTATTGACCTTAGTAAGGTGTCTAATGAGAAGCTTTATGAAACGTTTAACTCCATAGGACTCGAAGTTGACAGTCTCACACAAATTAAGATAGCCGAAAAAGTAGTTGTAGGTAAGATCATCTCTTGTGAAAAACACCCTGATGCAGATAAGCTGAACGTATGTCAGATAGACGTTGGAAGCGGAACGAGACAAATCGTCTGTGGTGCAGCCAATGTTGTGGATGCAGAGTATGTGGCAGTCGCAACCATAGGTGCTGTACTTCCTGGTGATTTTGTCATCAAGCATGCAAAACTTCGTGGTGTTGAGAGTGAAGGGATGGTCTGTGCCTCTTCTGAACTTGGATTACCAGATACGGGTAAAGGGATCATGATACTTGATGAAAGTATCGGTGAACTTGAAGTAGGTAAAGAGTTTGGCTCTTATGCGAAGGTAGCAGATACGATCATCGAGCTTGAACTTACAGCCAACAGAGGTGACTGTCTTAGCATTTATGGTGTGGCAAGAGACTTGAGTGCAGCACTTGACATCGAGATGAAACCTTTTGAATACAAACAAGAAGAGAAGATCAAACTTGGTATCGCCAGAGAAGCAGAACTTCGTCATACAGGTGAAATGGATGCAGATCTGCATTATAAACTGGCAACGATAGAAAATATTTCCAGTAATTTTCTTGTGCAGTTGCGTTTAGCGATGGTAAGCGTAGAAGCTGAAGGAAAACTTGCAAGTATGCTGGCGTATGCAACACACACTACAGGCGTTATATTACGTGCATATGACAGTAGAACATTCCGTAACAGTGAAAACAAGATCTCTGTACACCCTGTAGCAAAAACAAAAGGTGTGATAGAAGTTCTGGGTAATGAAAAAGTACTTTCTGTGGTAGGTGTCAATCAAGAGGCAGAAGCTATAGCAAATGATGAGACAAAAGAGCTTTTAATAGAGGCCAGTTATATCAACCCGGATACTTTAGTTGAGGCAGTCTCTACCACCTCTTTAAAAACAGATGATCTTTACTATAAAACATCCAGAGGGGCTAACCCTAATCTTGATTTTGGTCTCTCTTTTCTCGCTTCTATGATGGATAGCCATACTGATATCTCTTGTTATGAAGGTTCATTGAATGTGAGCGTTGAAAGAGAACATGAAACGGTTATCGTAGATGCAAAAGAGATCTCATCTATCATCGGTATGGATGTTGAAATAGGTAAGATAGTAACGATACTTCAAAAACTCGGATTTGAGATAAACTCTATGGGCCATGATGTTATCGCTGCTGTGGTACCACACTTTAGACATGATATTAAACATATACAGGATATTTCCGAAGAGATCGTACGTATTATAGGGATCAATAACATTGAAGCTAAACCTTTTGTGTTTGCCGAAAAGCCACGTCTTAATGATACAACCGCTAGATATCAAGCCAAAAAAGAGTTTAAGAACCGTGCAGTAGGTGTATCATTTTATGAAAATGTATCTTATGTATTTTCTGAAAGAGCCCTTTTGGAAAAATATGGTTTTTCTACGGTAGAGGAAGCACTTGAACTGGCTAATCCTATCGCAGAAGAACTCAATACACTAAGATCTACGATCTTGGTTAATTTACTCAATGCAGTGAAGCGTAATGTGAGTTATAGTAAAAAGTCTATCCCTCTTTTTGAGATGGGCGCCGTGTTTGCAAGTAAAAGAGAACAGAGTGAAGTGATGTCTTTTGTCTTTTCAGGACAGGTAGAAGGTGAAAATGTAAGAAACGCCGGAAAACCACAGATGATAGACTTCGCCTCTTTTACCCAAAAAGTGGGTGCGGTTGTTGGTGCTTTTGAACTGGTACCTTGTACGTATGAAAATGGTCTTATACACCCATACCAATCTGCAAATATTATTGTAGATGGTAAGGTATGCGGGTTCCTTTCGAAACTTCATCCAACAGTGCAGGAGAGTTTTGGTATACCTGAGACATTTATTGCGGAACTTGATTTTGATGCCTTGTTGCCTACACATATTAATGCAACGCCTATCTCTAAGTTCCAAGGAGTCTACAAAGATCTATCGGTTGTGATAGATAAATCTTTGAACTATTATGAAGTGGCTAAAGTACTGAATGCACTGGAACTTCCAATGCTTAAAGATACTTATCCTGTAGATATCTACGAAGATGAGAAGTTAGGTGATAAAAAGAGTCTTACTGTACGTTTCTTCATCCAATCTATGGAAAAAACACTTGAAGACAGTGATATAGAAACAGTGATGGGTCAGATCATGATGGCCCTTGAGTCAGAATGTAAAGCTGAATTGAGATAGAAATGAAAATACAATTAGCATCTAGTTATGGATTTTGTTTTGGTGTAAAGAGGGCTATTGAAATAGCTGAAGAACACAGAGGATCTGTGACCTATGGTCCATTGATCCATAACAAAGATGAGATTGCAAGACTTAATACAGGGTTCGACATCGGCCTTGCTGAACGTATAGAAGATATAGAAACAGATGATGCTGTGGTGATACGAACACATGGTATCCCTAAAAATGAATTGGCTGTGTTAAAAAGCCAAGATCATAAAGTGATAGATGCAACCTGTCCTTATGTAACAACCCCACAAAATATCGTAGAAAAGATGAGCCTAGACGGCTACAGCATCGTTATTTTTGGTGATAAAGATCACCCGGAGATCAAAGGTGTAGTGAGTTATGCTGAAGATCCGGAGGATGCATTTATCGTGCTTGAACCTGAAGAGTTGGAAGCCCTTCCTCTTAAAGGGAAGGTTGCAGTCGTTTCTCAAACTACAAAAAAACCTGAAGATTTTGCAAAGATCGTAACGGCATTGATGGCAACACGTAAAGAGATAAGGGTATTTAACACTATCTGTAACGCAACATTTGAAAACCAGGATGCAGCATCAGAACTTGCTAAAGATGCTGATGTTATGATCGTCATCGGAGGGAAACACTCTTCCAATACGAAACAGTTACATAGTATCTGTGAACGCGATTGCAAGGACAGTTATCTTATAGAGAATGAAAAAGAGCTTGAAGCCGGTTGGTTTAAAGGTAAAGATCTTTGTGGTATTTCGGCGGGAGCGTCCACGCCTGACTGGATCGTACAGAATGTGATCAATAAGATTCAAGAAATGAAGAAAGTAGATGAGGTTTCATGAATACGTTAACACTCAAACCTATCTCTAAAATAGATGGAGAGGTAAACCTTCCGGGATCTAAAAGTCTTTCAAACAGAGCTTTACTGCTTGCTGCATTAGCACAAGGAACTACTAAGATCACCAATCTTTTAGAGAGTGACGATACAAGACATATGCTCAATGCCCTTAAGCAGCTTGGTATCAAATATACCCTCTCAGAAAACAAAACAGAATGTGCAGTCATCGGTAACGCAGGCGCGATACATAGTGCAAACCTAGAAGAACTCTTCCTGGGTAACGCGGGCACAGCTATGCGTCCACTTTGTGCGGCATTATGTCTGGGTACAGGCTCTTACTTGCTTACAGGTGAACCTCGAATGAAAGAGAGACCCATAGGGCACTTGGTAGATGCTTTACGAGAAGCAGGAGCAAATATCAGTTATCAAGAGAATGAAGGATATCCGCCTCTGTTGATAGAAGCCAATGGACTATCGGGTGGTAATGTGAAGATAGACGGTGCTATCTCAAGTCAGTTTTTAACGGCACTACTACTTGCAGCTCCTATGGCAAAAGAAGATATGACCATCTCTATTATCGGGGAGCTTGTCTCTAAACCTTACATTGATATCACCCTGCATATCATGAAAGAATTCGGTGTAGATGTAGTGCATGATAATTATCGGACCTTTACGATCAAAGGCGGACAACACTATAAAGCTGTAGAGACTTTTATGGTAGAAGGTGATGCCTCTTCAGCATCTTATTTTTTAGCTGCTGCTGCAATTAAAGGCGGTACTGTGAAAGTGACCGGTATAGGTAAAAAGAGTATCCAGGGAGATGTTCAATTTGTTGATGTCCTTGAAAAAATGGGTGCA
>CAKZWP010000069.1:0-4991 GCA_937921845.1 uncultured Sulfurovum sp. | reverse complement strand
GCTGCACCTTCTACAGCCGGTGCTTTAATTCGTATCTTGATAGCATCATCACCATAGGCTTCACAAAACTCGCTTTTGCTGGCATTTGGCTGTGCTTTAATACGTAGACTGACTGTTACGTCTTCTATGTTATAAAACACTCTTTAAGCTCTCTGTGATGACTGCGATGTCACTCTTACTTTTTATCTCGGTAGGTTTCAGTAATCCATGCTGTAGCAATCTTCTTGAAAGATTTGATGCTTCTACTACTGCTATACCTTCAATGGCATCAAAAATATCTTTTTGATTGAAGTAGTGTTTCCCTGAGATGATCTTACTTCCAAACTGCGCTGCCTCCGCTGCATTGTGCCCGCCTATGGGTTCAAAGGCACCGCCAAGTATGACGATGTCACTGATCGCATACATATTGACCAGTTCACCCAAAGTATCTACTAAGACAATATCAGAACGTAACACTTCATTTTGAGAATAACGTTGTGTAGTACAATGATATTCATCAGCAAAATCTTCCGTCATTTTAGCTACTTTGTCAAAACGTTCGGGATGACGTGGCACTAAAAGTAAAACTGCTTCAGGATGTTCTTTTTTAAATGCAGCAAATGCATCCAGGATCAGTGCTTCTTCTCCTTCATGCGTACTTGCTCCACATACAACCAAACTTGAAGGCTTTTTGAGTTCTTTGGTCACAGCAGGCAAATGCGCCAATTTGATGTTACCCGTGACAACTACATTTTTAGCACCCAGAGACTCTAAACGTTCTTTGTCTTTAGCTGTTTGTGCGTACACTTCATCTATATGCTTAAAGATCTGTCTGTAGAGCCATCCTATCTTTTCATACCTGGGAAAAGACCTGTCACTCATACGTGCATTGATCAGTAAGGTTTTAGCCCCTCTGCTCTGTGCCAATGCAAAAAGAAGATACCAAAACTCGGCCTCCATCACCACCAATGCCTTTTGCGGTTTCAACCATCCAAAAAGCAGAGGTTCAAAAGGCAAATATCTGCTCTCTTGCGTGTACTCCCCTATCACTTTAAACCCCGTATGCGTTGTTGTACTCATTCGTAAACTCTCTTGCGGCAATGCATCCACTAAAGTTTTAATAGCTTTTGCTTCTCCAAAACTACAAGAGTGAAACCAGATACCATGAGGCTTTAAAGGCTTGTTATTCCATAAGAAAAATCTTGCGGGAAGTGAGTCTTTATATTTTGTTTTAAAGGAGAATAAGGCTAAAAAAGGAAGGGCAATAACATAAAGGGAAAAAGAAAAAAGACTATAGAGAAAAAAGAAAAATTTCTCCATAGTGCATCACTTATGCTTCTTCTGTAACACTCTCTATATAGAGAATTCTACCACAGTGAGGACAATTACAGATCTCATCGCCTTTAATTACTTCTGAGTACGTTTTGTCATTGAGTTTCATGTAACATCCGTAACATGCTTGTTTTTTAACAGGAACAACCGCTGTATTGCCTGCCCAAATACGGATCTTCTCATAAAATGCAAGTACCTTTTGTTCAATGTTTCTACTGAGTTTTTCTCTTTCAACAAAAAGTTCACCCTTGCTTTTTTCGATCTCTGCTCTTTCTACAGTTACCACTTCATTGATCGATGTATACTCTGCTGTAAGTGTTTCTACTTTTTCACTTGCTTCATCTAAAAGTGCTTTTGTCGTTTCATTGATGTTTTGAAGTCTTTCTATCTCTTCGTTTGCAAAAGTCATCTTTTCTTTAGCGATATCTTCTTCCAAAGAGAGTGCTTTCATCTCTTTTTCTGTTGTGATATCTTTAGACTTTTTTGCATTTGAAGCCAATTGCTCATTCAGCATTGTGAGTTGTTCTTCAAATGTCTTTACTCTTGCATCATTCTCAACGATACTTGCATTCAATGTATCAAGTTCAGATTGTGCTGCTTTGATCTTCTTTTCTACTTTTGCTACTTTTTTATTTGCCGCTTCAAGTTGAGGCGTGTAACTGTCTATAGCTTTGTCATTTTTTGAAAGCTCGATGAGCTCTTTTAGGTGTTTATTCAATCTCTGTCCTTTTGGAGTTTAAGGGTTCTCAATCATTATTTTGAGAGGTTTATACCATACTTTATATTGTTTCAATATGAAATGGGTTTTTCGAATTTGAAATTATAGCCAAAAGAGGTAAAACTTTCAACTCTTCCAAAATTATCTCTGCAAAAAACTTCTCACTCTCATAGTGTCCGATGTCTACCATCATCAAATCTTCACTCATGGCTTTCATAGCATCATGATACTTAATGTCTCCGGTCAAGAAACAATCAGCCTCGACCTCATCCATCAGTGAAGCCCCAGCACCCGTGGTTAAAGCAATAGATCTGATCTTCTCTTTTTTACCTATGACTTTGAGTGTAGGTAAGTTTAGTTTCGCTTTTAAAAGGGTCAAAAGTTCTTTATAATGCCACTCTCCTTTTGTCGTACATACAAAAGGATTTTGTGACTCTATTTTAAAGCCTAAAACCTTTTCAAAAACATATCTGTTTAAATGTGTCTGATCAAAGTTTGTATGCAAAGCGATCAAAGAGTGCTTTTTAAGTATCATTTTTTCAAGTAGATTTGAAGGGTATTTTGAAAAATCAAGCTGTGTCAAATTTCCAAAGATAAGCGGATGATGTACAACAAAAAGTGTATTTTCATCTGTATTTTCTATCATCTCTTCATCAATGTCTAATGCCACTACAATCTGGGATACTTCTCTAGACGTATCTCCTACGATAAGCCCAGAGTTATCCCACTTCTCTTGTAGTTCAAAAGGACTTACTTTATCTAAATGGTTGTATATTTCTTGTAGCTTCATGCTAATCTTTCTGAGTTTTAACTCTTTTTGATTTCTCTATCACTTGCTCAGCAAGAGTTTGTTTATATGCAATTATCTCTTCTCTTGTCTCTTCAGAAGCAGTTGAGACGATCTGTGCAGCAAGGATACCTGCATTTTTAGCTCCATTGAGTGCCACTGTAGCTACTGGTACACCACCAGGCATTTGCAATATAGAGAGTACTGAATCCCATCCATCAATTGAGTTACTTGACTTTACAGGTACACCTATGACTGGCAGCGGAGACATTGAGGCTATCATGCCAGGTAAGTGTGCGGCACCCCCCGCTCCAGCAATGATGACTTGAATCCCGCGTTTATGCGCATTATTTGAAAACTCAAACAGTTTTTCTGGTGTTCTATGTGCTGAGACGATATCTAGCTCATAGCCAACATTAAACTGCTCTAACATCTTGACAGCCTCTTGCATGACAGGAAGGTCAGAATCTGACCCCATGACTATACTCACCACTACTTTTCCCATGATTTAACCTTTATAATATTTTTCACTTTATTTGCTTTTTTGAATGCATTTTCAACACTATTTGACAAGACTGTAACATGTCCCATCTTCCTGGAAGGTCTTGTGCTTTTTTTACCATAAAGATGAATCTTGACCCCATCTATCGCCAAACATTCACTAAAGCCCTCATAATAGACTGGACCCTCATACCCTGGTTCTCCCAAAAGATTAAGCATCACTGACGCACTCGTTAACTCTGTACTTCCCAAAGGCAGATCAAGTATCGCACGAAGCAACTGTTCTAATTGGGATGTCACAACACTGTCTATAGTATGATGTCCACTGTTATGCGGTCTTGGAGCAACTTCATTGATAAGTATTTGGCCTTTTTTGTCTATAAAGAACTCAATAGCTAAAAGTCCAACCATATCTAACTTTTCAATAATATCTATCGATAATGTTTCTGCTGTTTTAGCCTGTTCTAGCGTAATATTTGCTGGACAAAAAATCTCTTCTACTAAATTTGTCTGATCATTAAATGTCATCTCTACAGCAGGGAAACAACGCACTTCTCCTGCACTGTTTCTTGCAGCGATCACAGCTATCTCTTTATCAATATCTACTTTTTGCTCTATCATAGAAGTACCATCTAAAAGTGTATCTTCACTACTATCGATGAGTGATACACCGTGCCCATCATATCCACCTTTTCGTAACTTTTGAACAAAAGGATATGCAAGTTTTCCTATCTGGATAGCATCTGCTATCTCTTCTTCATTTTCGCAACATACAAAAGGAGATGTCGGCATAGCGTGCTTTTCATAGAATTCTTTTTGCAATCCTTTATCTTGAATCAATGCCAATATATCAGGATCTGGAACTATTTTAAGTCCCTCAGACTTAAGCTTTTGTAATGCTTCTATATTGACATTCTCAAGTTCAAAGGTCAATATATCTACAAGCTTACCAAACTCATATACTGTATCAAAGTCTGTAAAGTCCCCTTTGACATAGACAGAGGTGACATTACGTGCTGAACACCCTTCATCTGGATCAAGTACATAGGTTGTGATATCCCATTTACTAGCCTCTTGAATAAGCATCTTGCCAAGCTGGCCACCTGCAATTACTCCCATTTTTAAACTTGAAGTTACGAGTTTTTCAATCAATGGTTTACCCCTTCTATACTAATGCTAAATCTAGCCTCTAACACGTTCATTACGCTCTTGTTCTTGCGCTTTATATAACTCCGCACACCCTATAGAGAGTTCTCTTACTTTGAGAATATAATTCTGTCTCTGCGCCTGAGAGATAGCCTTTCTCGCATCGAGTACATTAAAGGCATGAGAAGCCAGCATACACTGATCATACGCTGGAAGTGGTAAGCCAGCTTCTAAGCAGACTTTACATTCATTGCTTGCATCTTCAAAGTGCTGGAACAAATTCTCTACATTTGCCACTTCAAAATGGTATTTAGAGAACTCATACTCTGTCTCTTTATGCACATCACCGTACGTTGTTACAGTATCTCCCATACGGTTCCATACTAAATCATAGACTGAATCCACACCTTGCAAGTACATCGCAAGTCTCTCTGTACCATAGGTTATCTCCACGGCTACAGGATCACAGGTGATTCCACCAACCTGTTGAAAATAAGTAAACTGTGTCACTTCCATACCATCAAGCCA
>CAKZWP010000068.1:0-4516 GCA_937921845.1 uncultured Sulfurovum sp. | reverse complement strand
AAAATAGCAGCGGAAGCTAGAGCAGCAGAAGCAGCGTTAGCCGAAAAAGAAGCGGCTGCAAAAAAAGCTGCAACTGTAGCTAATGTTGTAGATATTGATATTGCCTCGGAAGAAAAAGCAGCAAAAGATGCTGCAGATATGGCATACTGGGAAGCAGTGCAAGAGATGAGAAGGGCAGAGTAAAACCCTTTTTCTCTTTTATGTAGTTAGCTCTTTTTGTTTATGGCGTTTATTTGCCTCTAACACTTTAATGATAGTCATAGAGATCAATATCTCAAAAATACTGGCTAAGATAAGCTGATAATACGTCAATAGGTCTAATAACTTTGTGTCATACCCAATTGTTGCAACGGCAACAAGTAGGGTTAATGGCATGGAGAGAGAAAGCGCTATAAGTAAAGCATCCTTTGAACTACTAATCCCTCTTAAAACAATCGCAGCAAACAATCTAGAAACAATCATTAATACTGTAATAAGCAGTGCTCCGGAAACAACACCCTCTAGAGGAAGCGCTTTTAAATCAAATGAAGCTCCTACATGGATAAAGAAGAGAGGAACCAGAAAACCAAAGCCTAGACTGGACATTTTGTCTTCAAGTTCCTTCTCATGATGGAAGAATGCAGAGATAGCCATCCCTGCGATAAAAGCACCTAAGGCAACTTCTAGGTCCAATGACAACATTACAGCGATCAAGATGAAAAAGAGAGCCATAGATAGACGTATATCCTGTGCAGAGGTATCTAACTTGGGAACTAGGGTACTTTTTAATTCCGGATACCACCAAAAGAGCAGATTAAACATTTTATAAAGTATATAAATCACGTAGATGAACAGAAGCAAGTAACTGACTTTCAAAATAAGTTCTATAGGTGATCCCGTAGTAATGGAAGCATCGAAGATGGTAAGCGCAGCAATACTTAAAATCTCACCCAAAACACCGGCGATAAAGGCTAAGCGTATCCATGATTCCTCTTTCCCGTATACTTTGGATAAAGAGGCCAGTAATCCTATGGATATAAGTGGCATACAGATAATGACAATGGCATGCAGATCAAAGATAACTCCAAATATGATAGAAAATACAACCATGAAGAATAGGAATAGCATCGATCTCTGTATCACTATTTTAGGACTTTTTGTAATTTGTTTTAAGTCGACTTCCATCCCGGCTAAAAACATGAGATAGAGAAATCCGACTTCGGCAATGAGGGTAAAGTATTGGTTGTGACCAACCAACCCAAGATAGGCAACAATAGACCCTAAGATAATTTCCACAGGAGGGATAGGCAAACGTAAAAATTTGGCAACGAATGGGCTACCCCATATCAATAGTGACAGTGTGAGTATCAGGGTGATATTAGTGTGTATCACAGCTAGTTGCTACCTCGTAGCCTAGTCTATCGAGCATCTCTTTATCACTACTGGCTTCGATTCCTTGGGTGGTTAAATAGTTCCCTATCACCATTGCATTTGCTCCAGACTCAAACATGAGGTTTTCTTTTCCGTTAAACAAAAGTTCACGTCCTCCTGCCACCATAAGAAGTCTCTCTTCTCCTAATAGACTACGGGCTTTTTTGATGATAGCTACAGCTTCATCCAGTTCTATGTTCCTCGTTTTGATAGGAAGTGCAGGGTTAGGATGATAAAAGTTAAGAGGCGTTGATTCTGGACTGAGGGAGGCGATAGAGTCAAGAAGTGAGTCTCTGTCTTCTTTTGTTTCTCCCATACCAAAGATCCCGCCTGAACAAAGTGCCAAACCTACGGACTTTACATTTTCACACGTCTCATAACGTTCACTCCAGGCATGTGTTTGACAGATATCTGCATAATAACGTTCAGAAGTTTCAAGATTGTGGTTATAGCTGTCGATACCATGCTGTTTCAGGTAGAGGAGCTGTTCTTTGTTAGCTGTACCATTACACGCGATAAGGTTAAGGTCTTTGACTTCAGCCTTCACTGCCTGAGCAGCACGTGCAACAAAATCAACTTTTTTGTCATCAAGACCTTTTCCTGCAGTCACAAGACAGTAGCCCAAAGCACCATTGGCTTTTGCGGCTTTTGCTTCAGAGACGATTTGATCTATGTTTTTGTAGTTATAACGTTGGATATCTGCATGGTATCTTACACTTTGGGTACAGAACTTACAGTCCTCTTGGCAGGTTCCGCTAAGAATGTTGTTGATAGCACATAAAAATATTTGTTGTTTCATAATAATTACTTTGCCTCTTCTTTATGTTTACATTTAAAGCACTCATAGACATCACCACTTTTGAGGGTTTTTTTACCCATGGTGTAGTCACACTCAGGACACTTTTTGTCTACAGGTTCAAAGTTGGCGATGAACTTACATTTTGGGTAGTTCACACAACCAAAGAACTTTCCTCTTTTCCCTTCTCTTTCCTGAAGTTTCCCACCACATTCTGGACATGGAACTGTTAGTTCTTTAGCAGGTTCAAGCGATTTTGCATTTTTACATTTTGGGTAAGCAGAACAGGCAAGAAATTTCCCTCTTTTAGAGTTTTTAATGACCATCATCGAGCCACACTTTTCACATTTTTCGTCTGTCTCTTCAGGACCTTCTACTTCTGTACCATCTGTGTTTTTAGTGTATTTGCATTTAGGGAAGTTACTACATGCGATAAATTCACCATAACGTCCTTTCCGTAGAAGAAGTTCAGAATCACATTTAGGACAATTCTCTCCTGTTGGGATAGCCACTTTAAGACTTTTTATCTTTTTCTTTCCCTCTTCTACTTTTTGTAAAAAAGGTGTGTAAAATGCTTTAAGGATGGGTTGCCAGTGGGCCGTTCCTTCTGCTATTTCATCGAGTGTCTCTTCCATGTTTGAAGTAAATCCACTGTCTACGATCTCAGGGAAGTGCTCTTCAAGCATTTCTGTGACAGTAAAGGCTATCTCTGTTGGGATGATACGTTTTTTCTCTAACTCAATGTACTTACGTGTCTGAAGTGTCGTGACCGTTGGTGCATAGGTACTTGGACGACCGATGCCCAGTGACTCTAGTTTTTTGATCAGACTAGCTTCATTGTATCGTGCAGGAGGTTCTGTAAAGTGTTGCTCTTGCTTGATCTCATCCATGTTTACAGACTGACCTTTTTCCAGCTCTGGCAAAAGTTTGTCTTTATCTCCATGCCCTGTGACTTTGTAAAAACCGTCAAAAAGAAGTTTTCTACCGCTTGCTTTAAATGTACATTTATCTCCTTTGAACAGGAGTGTTTGTGATTCCATTTCTGCTTCTGTCATTTGACAGGCTAAGAAACGGTTGTATATGAGTCTATAGAGTTTAAGCTCATCTACAGAGAGATAGTCCGCAGCGGTCTTGCTGTCAAACTCAACCATAGTCGGGCGTATAGCCTCGTGCGCTTCTTGTGCACCTTTAGACTTTGTCACATAGCTCTTGGCTTTAGCTGGGAGGTATTTGTCTCCATAGGTGTTTAGAATGTATTCTCTGGCTGACTCTACCGCTTCTTTTGCAAGGTTCATTGAGTCGGTTCTCATATAGGTAATGACACCCATAGTCCCCTTGTCTGTTTTGACACCTTCATAGAGCTTTTGTGCGACCATCATGGTTTTTTTAGGTGAAAATCCCAGTTGGGTAGAGGCTGCCTGTTGAAGGGTTGATGTCATAAAAGGTGGAGGTGTCTTGGTCTTTCTTTTTGTCTTATCAAGTGAAGCTACGACAAATGATTCACTTTTGGCAGAAGCGACTATCTCTGTTGCATCTGCTTCTGTTTTTACAGTCAGTTTGTCTATCTTCAGACCGTTATAGTCATAGATAGAAGCATCGATGTCTTTTTCAAAAAGTGCATCAATCGTCCAAAATTCTTCAGGGATGAACGCTTTAATTTCACGTTCTTTGTCTACAACCAGTTTCAATGTCGAACTCTGTACTCTACCTGCACTAAGCCCTTTTTGGATCTTACTTGCAAGCAAAGGCGAAAGTTTGTACCCTACGATACGGTCAAGCAGTCTTCTTGTTTGCTGTGCATCTACAGAGTCCATATCTACTTTACGCGGTGTTTCAAGTGCATGCTGTATGGCATTCTTAGTAATTTCGTGAAATACGATACGTGGAAGCTCGGTAGGCTCTTTCCCTATCGCTTTAGCAATGTGATACCCTATAGCCTCACCCTCACGATCCTCATCGGTCGCGATAAAGACTGTTTCTGCTTCTTTTGCAAGTTTCTTTAACTCTTTGACAGTAGGATTCGCATCTCTAGGGATGGAATATTTAGGTACAAGATCGCCTGTTTCATCATCTATAGTAATACCAAAAGTACTTTTTGGAAGGTCACGGATATGCCCTTTTGAGGCGATGACTTTATAGTCTTTATTTAAGAAACTGGTAATGGTACGTGCTTTAGCAGGTGATTCTACTATGATTAGGTTTTTCATATTTACTTACTTTATATAGATGAATTTTTGGCATTGTAACACAAAAGAGAGTAAAAGCAAGAGAAGAGTATTTATTTTAAGTAAGTATAATTTAGAAAACAAG
>CAKZWP010000067.1:0-2873 GCA_937921845.1 uncultured Sulfurovum sp. | reverse complement strand
AAGAGGGTGTAGATGAAGCAACAAAGATGAGTCGTTTATTACTGGCTGATTTGACGGCTAAGACTATCAAACAAGGTTTAGATATACTTGGGATCGAGACTGTAGATAAGTTATAATATCTACAAGTTATAGCGAAGTTTTGAAGGAGTTCTGCTTCTTCAAAGGGAGAAGTACTTATGAAAGCACTCATTATTTTAGCGGTATTTGCCACACTGGTCATCATCTTTTTTCAATATAGCCGAAACAAAAACCTCAAAAAACTTTTCATAGCTCTCATTACATTTGGCATTATTATCTCTTTAGCTGTGGTAGGGAATTTAACACGGCAAGTGATGCCTATATTTTTGGCACACATTATGTTGATTATAGTCTCATGGGGTGGATTGATAGTGTATCTTGTAAGAGATAAGTATTATTGGTGGATTATTTTTTCACCGTTAGTGACTATCGGATTATTTTTGTTACTGGAATTGTTAACTGGATCAGGTCACGAGGGAATACTCCCTACGCGTTGATCTTTATGCAGGATCGATATCTTGTTTCTTTTGATTTTCAACAAGTTCACTCAAAAATGTTTCAAGTGAATAACGTTGTCTATACTCAGGTATCATGATATGGATAAGGATATCTCCCAGGTCAGCTACAGCCCATTCATCACTGGCATCTGATGCAAGAAATTCATCCCCTTGTTCTTTTATGCCTTTTTTAAGATGGTCAAAAAGTGCCAGTGTGTGTTTAGCGTTGAGTGAGTTAGCGATGACTACACGTTTTGCTATATAATCTGCATCCTCCAGGTTAAATACTTCTATCTCTTCAGCTTTTTTATCGTCAAGTATTTTTACGATACCTGCTATTCTTTCGTCTATTGTCATATGGTGTTGCCCTTCTAATATATGTTTGACAGATGTTCTAATCTTTTCGTCAATAAATTGTAAATCTTTTTCTTCTCTTATTTGGGTTGAACTCATAGGTGCCTCTATAGGCAGTAACTCCCATTTATTAAGTTCATCCGTATCTAAATGATGATTGTCTCGCGTTGCTATAACCCAAGTCACAGTTTCATTCAGCCATTCAAATGCATGCCATTTTGTCAATGTTGACAGATTGTCAGATCCTATGATCAGATACTTGACATTGTATGTCTGGTTAAAATGTTTTACACTTTGTGAGGTTACTGTACTTTTGCCTTCTTTTATCTCATAATCATCTACTTTCACACGGTCTATAGAGTCAAATAGTGTATGACACCATGAAAGTCGTGTAGGGGCATCTGCCAGTGTAGATGTTTTAAAAGGGTTTAGGTAAGCAGGTACTACAAACAGTTTATCAATTTGTAAGTTTTCTATAGCTTTTTCAACAATAAGTTGATGTCCTTTGTGCGGAGGGTCAAAACTCCCTCCAAAGATAGCTATAGTAGGCTTTTGATGATTAACCAAATACTAACCTCATTTACTGTAAAATTGCGTAATTTTAGCATAATAATCATAAGGGCAAAGTATGGCTGTAAAAGTAGCAATTAACGGACTTGGAAGAATCGGTAGATGTGTGGCGCGAATTATTGCAGATAGAGATGATATTGAGCTTGTTGCAGTGAATGCTTCTGGTACTGAAGAGATGCTTCAGTATAACCTCAAATATGACTCTGTCCATGGAAGACGCAATGATGTAACTGTGGCAGATGGATATCTTAACATCGGTGAGACTAAAGCGAAGATCTTTGCTGAACGTGATCTCTCTAAGATAGATTTTGCATCTTGCGGTGCTGAACTTGTGTTGGAATGTACAGGTGCATTTTTAACGGCGCAGAGCGTACAGCCTTATTTGGATAACGGTGTAAAGAAAGTGCTATTTTCTGCACCGGCTAAAGATGACACAGCAACATTCGTACTTGGAGCAAATGCAGATGAATATGCAGGTCAATCCATTGTTTCAAATGCAAGCTGTACGACCAATGGACTGGCACCTGTAGCAAAAGTATTGGATGATGCATTCGGTATCGATAAAGGTTTGATGACCACGATACATTCATATACTTCTTCTCAGCCGATATTAGATGCAAAACATAAAAAAGATCCTAGAAAAGGGCGTTCAGGTGCAACAAACTTAGTGCCTACTACAACAGGTGCAGCAAAAGCTATCTCTAAAGTGCTGCCAAATCTTACAGGCAAGATAAACGGACAGGCTATAAGAGTACCAACACCGGATGTTTCCATGGTTGACTTGACAGTAACGCTAAATTCAAACGTAACAGTTGAGGATGTACAAGCTGCATTTAAAACGGCCAGTGAAGATTCACACAAAGGTATTTTGGGTGTAGATGAAGAGTATAGAGTTTCTCAAGACTTTGTAGGTGAAGAGCTAAGTACAGTGGTGCCGCTCGATACTATCCAGGTGATAGGTGACAACATGGTAAAAGTACTCTCTTGGTATGACAATGAGTGGGGATACTCTCGGCGTTTAGTAGATATGGCAATACACATAAGTAAAAAGTAAGACAGGGAACGTATGAAAACATTAAAAGATTTAGAGATTGATGGTAAAAGAGTTTTTATAAGATGTGACTTTAATGTACCTAAAGATGAGTTTGGGAACATTACAGATGACAGACGTATTCGTTCTGCTTTGCAGACAATCCGTTATTGTATAGACAGAGATTGTAAAATTATTCTTGCTTCACATTATGAAAGACCAGAACCGGGTAAATATGAAGAGAAATATTCACTTGTGCCTGTAGCAAAAAGGCTACATACCTTACTCAAGATAAAAAGAGATATTTTTATGGCTCAGGATGTAGTGGGTGAAGATGCCAAGGCTAAAGCAGCCTCAATGGAACCAGGTGATGTACTTTTACTTGAAAATCTTCGTTATGAAGC
>CAKZWP010000066.1:0-5317 GCA_937921845.1 uncultured Sulfurovum sp. | reverse complement strand
AATCTTCATAACACCAGAGATTCTATTAATTTATTATTTACTGTACCATTGATTTTTGCAGCAGCCCTTTTAAGTTTCGCCCATGGCGCAAACGATGTAGCAAATGCTATTGGACCATTAGCCGCTATCAATGATGCAGTCATGACTGGTGGTATTTCAGCAAAAGCAGGCATTCCTATATGGGTTATGGCTGTAGGTGCACTTGGTATAGCGCTTGGACTTGCGCTTTACGGACCAAAACTAATTAGAACTGTTGGGTCTGAAATAACAGAGTTAGACCAAATGAGAGCATTCTCAGTGGCTATGGCAGCTTCAATTACTGTTATTATCGCCTCTCAACTGGGTCTTCCTGTATCTTCAACGCATATTGCAGTGGGTGGTATCTTCGGTGTTGGTTTCTTAAGAGAATATCTTACTTCTACGGGACAAGTAGAGATGATAGAAAAAAAACAAAACAATATAGAAGATGAAAAAAGAGTTTTAAAAGCATATAGCGGTGAACTTAAAACATTAGAAGATAAAGCGGATAAAACAAAATCAGATTATGAAAGAATCGTTGATCTTTATAAAGCGATCGATCATGAAGAAGCTAAGATCAAAGCATCTAAAAAACATATAAAAAGTGTAGAAAAAGTCAAATATGTGAAAAGAGATGCTGTTAAAAAAATTATCGCTGCCTGGGTTATCACAGTACCGGCTGCAGCAGTGCTTTCAGCAGCAATATTTTTCATGATAAGAGGAATAGTGCTTTAATGTTAATGTTTACTAACTTATACAGCAAACTCTTAACTCCGATAATAACGGCGTTATTATTGGGAGCTTTAGTTCTCTTGGGAACATACCCGGATATTAGTACTATTTTAGGAGGAATTGCACTTTTCCTAATGGGTATGGAATATATGGAAAGTGGATTTAAAGCTTTTAGTGGAGGTGTACTTGAAAAAGTATTGGAAAAATTTACAAATAATACTCCCAAGGCAATTGCCACAGGTTTTTTCTCTACAGCCATTGTTCAAAGTTCAAGCCTGATATCAATCATTGTTATATCTTTTCTATCTGCAGGGTTAATTACTTTGACGTCTGCTGTAGGAGTGATTTTCGGATCTAATATAGGTACAACAGCAACAGCCTGGCTGGTTTCAGTATTTGGTCTTCACATAAAAATCTCTGTATATGCTATGCCCATGCTTGTTTTAGGTATAGTAATACCTCTCTTTTTTAAATCAAAGAGTTGGAAGGGTATTGCAGCAATTCTTATAGGTCTTGGAGTGATCTTTCTTGGTATTGGGTATATGAAGGAAGGCTTCGAGACATTAAAGGAAGGACTTGATCTTGCCAAGTATGCTATGGACGGATATGCAGGTATTTTTGTATATGTTCTTGTAGGTTCAGTAGCAACAGTTGTTATACAGTCAAGCAGTGCAACAATGGCAATTATTATTACTGCACTGGCGACAGGTCAGATTGATTATGCAAATGCCCTTGCATTGGCAATCGGAGCTAATGTCGGTACAACAGTGACTGCAGTACTTGGAGCTTTAAAATCTAACGAAAATGGTAAACGTCTTGCTGTTGCGCATTTTATTTTCAATATGATTACGGCCTTCATTGCGATTTTGTTTATTTATCAACTTACTGAAGTGGTAGACTATTTGTCTATTATCGTTGGTATTGGTATTGAAAATTATGCAATGAAACTTTCTTTATTTCATAGCATTTTTAATCTGATAGGAGTTTTAGCTGTATCTCCATTTATTGGAAAGTTAGTTAAGTTTTTAAATACTTTATTTATTCCTAAAGTCGAAAAAGAAGAAGGTAAAGCAAAATATCTTGATAATTCTGCTTTGGAATTTCCATTGACTTCCCTATTGGCTGTTATAAAAGAGACAAAACATCTCTATGATAATGCTTTTGAAATTATCACTCATGGTCTGAATTTAAAACGAAGCAATATACTATCTTCTATACCTTTAGAGGAAGTAATTCACGATGACTATAGTAAAAGTGCGGTAGATATCGATGCATTTTATAATCATAAAATAAAAGGTATCTATGGTGAAATAATCGACTTTTCTACAAAAGCTCAATCAGAGATGTCGCCAAAGGACATCGAATTGCTCTATAAGTTAAAACTTGCAAATAGAGATATTGTTGAAGCGGTTAAAGATACAAAGCATTTACAAAAAAATATGATTAAATATTTAAACAGTACAAATGAACATATCAAAGAGCAATACAATCGCATTAGAATAGATTTGGCGGAGCTTTTAAGAAATATCAACATTGTTGCAACGACTAAAGCAGAAGATGAAATTTTGTTATTACTTTCTAAAACCAAAGTACATACAGAGAAATATGATATTCTTGCTAATGGAACACTAGATAATCTTATTAGAGAAGGGTTGATTACAAATGAAATGGCAACTTCTTTAATGAATGACAGTGCTTATGCCTATGATATAAGTAAAAATCTTATATCTATGGCTGAAATAACCTTTAGTGACAGAAGCAGTAATGTTGTGAATTTTAATGAAGAAATGGCAATGGACGATGATGATATTAAAGCAATTTTAGAAAAAAAGGATGATTAATGGGTATCAAAAAATTTATTAAGAAAGTTAAATCCACACTGGGTTTAAGTGACTATGAAGTAGAGAGCAAAAAGAAAGCACTTAAAGATCTTTTGAAGAAACTAAATAGCAGAAAAAAAAGTATCAATAAATCACTAAATGGCGATATAAAGAAAAAAGAAAAAAAAGAGTTAGAAGAAGAACTTCAAATTGTCTCTTGTCAAATAAAAAAAGGAAAAAAGATCCTACACGATCTCTATTCTAAAAAATAGTATACAATTAACCAAATAAATTAAAACCAAAATAGGAGTAATAAATGACAGAAAATAATAGTGTAGAAATAGATGGTAACGTAATCTCATTAGATGAGTTAATAAACACATATAAAGAGTCAAAGACAAAAAAAGATTCTGATAATAAAGCAGAATTAAAAAGAAGAAACGAACAAGCGCTAAAGCCTTATCAAGCTGAACTCATTAAGCTTCAACGTCATCTTGAAGAGACAAGTCAAAAAATGATCATACTTTTTGAAGGTCGTGATGCTGCAGGTAAAGGGGGAACGATCAGAAGAGTTACACGTTATATGAATGAAAAACATTATCGTGTTGTAGCATTAGGTAAACCGACAGAAGAACAAAAAACACAATGGTTTTACCAAAAATATATTTCACACTTTCCAAGAGGTGGTGAGATCGTACTCTTTGACAGAAGTTGGTACAATAGAGCCATGGTAGAATCTGTTTTTGGTTTCTGTACAAAAAAAGAATATGATGACTTTATGAAAGGTGTTAAAGGCTTTGAAAAAGATCTTACACGACAAGGGGTTATTCTTATCAAACTTTATTTTTCTGTGACCAAAGATGAGCAGGCAAGAAGATTTGAGAGAAGAAAAACAGATCCACTTAGACAATGGAAACTTAGTGAAATTGATGTCCAGGCACAAGACAGATGGGATGACTTTACAGAGACAAAATATAATATGATCAAACAAACACACTCCCACAATGCTCCGTGGACTGTTATACGGTCAAATGATAAGCAACAAGCAAGACTTGAAGCACTTAAAGTCATTGTAAATTCGATCAACTATGAAGGCAGAGATGAAAACCTCAATTATGCACTTAATCCTGAAATTGTCATATCTGGTGCCAGAGAAATTGAGATCATGGATGCGCAAAGAACAAGCAGTGGAAAATTCATAGGTTAATCCTATATAAAAGGAAAAACATGGAAAAGAATAAAAAGACAAACAAGAATAATGAGAAAGTTCAAATTTGGGTCAAGAAAGAGACCTTAGCATACGAAAAAGAATTGAAGAGACTTCAAGTTGAACTTCTGAAATTTCAAAACCATGTGAAAGATAAAGGTCTTAAGATTTTGATGATTTTTGAAGGTCGGGATGCTGCTGGAAAAGGTGGTACTATTAAAAGAATCACTGAGCACTTAAATCCAAGGGGTGCAAGAGTGGTTGCACTTGAAAAACCTAGTAATAAAGAGACGA
Source organism: uncultured Sulfurovum sp. (assembly GCA_937921845.1). Taxonomy (GTDB): domain Bacteria; phylum Campylobacterota; class Campylobacteria; order Campylobacterales; family Sulfurovaceae; genus Sulfurovum. The sequence continues at coordinate 1,246 of CAKZWP010000066.1, read as the reverse complement.
CTCAATGGTACTTTCAAAGATATGTAGAACACCTTCCTGCTGCTGGTGAAATTGTTCTTTTTGATCGAAGCTGGTATAACAGAGCAATGGTTGAACCTGTAATGGATTTCTGTACTGAGAGACAACATCACAAGTTCTTAAAAGATGCGCCAGAGTTTGAAAAAATGATCGTAGATGAAGATATTCAGATATTTAAATTTTATTTTTCTGTATCAAAAAAAGAACAAGCAAGAAGATTTAAAGCTAGAGAAACTGACCCTTTAAAACAATATAAACTCTCACCAGTAGATAAAGAGTCACAAAGGTTTTGGGATGAGTATTCACTTGCTAAATATATGATGTTAAGTGCTACGCATACACTAGTAGCCCCTTGGACAGTTGTCAAGAGTGACAATAAGAAAAAAGCTAGAATAAATTGTATAAAGCATATCTTGAATTATGTTGATTATCCAGATAAGATCGATATAAACGATATAGAAGTAGATTGCGATATTATTGTTTATGGAAGTGATGAAGCAATATCAATGGAAAGAAAGTTTAAGTTCTCACACAATAAATAAATACGTTACCCCTTTTCATATTTAAAAAGCCATTTGAGTAAAAATGGTGGTGCTACGGTAGTAACAATGATGACAAAGATAAGAACGGCATAGATATGATTATCCAGTATGCCGTTTAGACGCCCTACCTCTGCAAATATCAGCCCTACTTCTCCACGTGGGATCATAGAAATACCTATCAATGCTTTTTTTAATGCATTTGTATTTCTAAGAAAAAAAACGCCTATATACTTTCCAATAACTGCAATAAACAGAAAAGTAAGTGCTAAATACCAAAACTTTTCTGAAGTAAAGTCTATCACTCTTAAATTCATCGATAGCCCTACCATTACAAAAAATATAGGCGTGAACATTTGTGCTATAGGAGTTATGGAACTTTTTACTTTTTCTAAAAATACTTTATCATGTTTCAACGCCATACCAAAAGGAAGTATAAAACGTCGTGAGAGTGCAATACCCGCAGCAAAAGAACCTAAGATCTCAGGTGCCCCAAAAAGATGTGAAACATAAGCAAAAATTGCGATAAGAGATATAATAATAGTTGGGATAAAACCAGGTACCTTTTTGTGTTCATCAAATTTTTTCATAAAGTTAGAAGCATAATGAGCTAAGGTAGGCGCAATTATGAGAAAGAGTAAAATGAAAACTGTTGTGTTCAAAGTATTGGTAATACTTAACTTTTGTGT
>CAKZWP010000065.1:0-4666 GCA_937921845.1 uncultured Sulfurovum sp. | reverse complement strand
GCTAAGCCACTTGAAACAAGAATGGGTAAAGGTAAAGGTGGTGTTGATAAATGGGTAATGAACATTAAGCCAGGTAGAATTATTTTCGAAATGGCAGGCGTTGAAGAAACACTTGCAAGAGCAGCGTTAACACTTGCTATTCATAAATTGCCATTTAAGTGTAAAATTATCACTTTAAAGGATAGTAATGAACTATATTGATTTAAAAGACAAAAGTGAAGCAGACCTTACAGCGATGCTTAAAGAGAAAAAACTTGAATTGTTTACATTGAATGCAAAGCAAAAAACTATGCAACTTACAAACACTTCTGAGTTAAGAGTAGCGAAAAAAGATATCGCTAGAATTCAAACAGCATTAACTGCTGCTAGATCGAAGTAAAGGGTCAGACATGCCAAAAAGACAAATAACTGGTACTGTGATTAAAAAGGCTGGAGAAAAAACTGCAACTGTTTTAGTTGAGAGAAGAGTACTTCACCCAAGATATCACAAGACTGTAAAAAGATTTAAAAAATATCTTATTCATGACGAGAAGAATGACATTAATGTTGGAGATACAGTGAGCGCTATCGAATGTAGACCACTTTCAAAAACAAAAAGTTTCAGACTTCTTGAAATCGTGAAGAGAGGAGAAGTGTAATGATCCAAGGTTTTACTAGATTAAATGTAGCAGATAACTCTGGTGCTAAAGAAATCATGTGTATCAAGGTTCTTGGTGGATCTAAAAGAAGATATGCATCAGTAGGTGACGTTATCGTTGCTTCTGTGAAAAAAGCACTTCCAACAGGAAAAGTGAAAAAAGGTAAGGTTGTTAAAGCAGTAGTTGTTAGAACTAAAAAAGAGATCCAGAGAGAAAATGGTTCACTTATTAGATTTGATGACAATGCAGCAGTAATTATCGATGACAAAAAAGAACCAATAGGTACACGTATCTTTGGTCCTGTAAGTCGTGAAACAAGATATGCAGGTTTTATGAAAATTGTATCACTTGCACCGGAGGTATGGTAATGGCTAAAACATTCAAAATCAAAAAAGGTGACCAGGTAATGGTTATCGCTGGTGATGACAAAGGTACAGTTGGAGAAGTTCTTCAAGTACTTACTAAAAAAGATGCAGTGATCGTTGCAGGTTGTAAAACAGCTAAAAAAGCTGTAAAACCAAGCGAGCAAAACAAAGAGGGCGGATTTGCGAACAAAGAAATGCCAATCCACATCTCAAATGTAAAAAAAGTAGAGGGATAATCCTATGAGTAGAATGAAGCAAAAGTACAATGACATCGTTCCTGCACTCAGAGAAGAGTGTGGGATTGCAAACCCGATGCAGACTCCTAAGCTTGAAAAGATAGTTATCTCTGTTGGTGCTGGTGAAGAAGGTAAGGACAACAAACTTATCGCTAACATGGCAGACACTATCTCACTTATCGCTGGTCAAAAAGCGGTAGTTGTTATGGCTAGAAAATCTGTTGCAGGTTTTAAAGCTAGAGAAGGTGCTCCAACAGGTATTAGAGTAACACTTAGAGGTGACAATATGTATAACTTCTTTGACAAACTCGTATCTATCGCTCTTCCAAGAGTTAAAGACTTTAGAGGTACACCAAGAAAAGGTTTTGACGGACGTGGTAACTATAACTTCGGTCTTCAAGAGCAATTGATGTTCCCAGAAGTTGAATTTGACAAAGTGATCAAAACACACGGTATGAACATTACGATCGTAACGAGTACTGAAAATGATAAAGATGGGTTCATGCTTTTAGAAAAGCTTGGCATGCCTTTCGCTAAAGGGAGAAACTAATGGCTAAGAAATCAATGATTGCTAAGCAGAAGAGAGCACCAAAATTCTCTACTCAAGCATATACAAGATGTAACATTTGTGGTAGACCTCACTCAGTATATAAAGACTTTGGTCTTTGTCGTGTGTGTTTAAGAAAAATGGCCAATGAAGGTCTTATCCCTGGCATGCGCAAAGCAAGCTGGTAAGGAGAATTAAAAGATGATGACAGACATAATTGCAGACTCTCTTACTCGTATAAGAAATGCTGCGCAAAGAAGACTAGACGTAACAACACTTCTTCACTCTAAAACGATTGAAGCAACCGTATCTATTTTTGTAGATAAAGGTTACCTTGAGAGTTTCAAAGTAAAAGAAGATGGAAACAAAAAAACAATTAAAGTAGTTCTTAAATATGATGAGAATGAAAAAAGCGTGATCAATGAGATCAAAAAAATCTCTAAGCCTGGTAGACGTGTTCACCAAGGTAAAGATGATATTAGAACATTTAAAAATGGTTACGGTACTTTGGTTGTTTCGACAAGCCAGGGTGTTATTGCTAATGATGAAGCGTTTAAACGTGGAATCGGTGGCGAAGTAATCTGTAGTATTTGGTAAGGAATAAAGATGTCAAGAATAGGAAAAAGACCAGTAACTGTGGCAAGTGGTATTGAAGTATCACTAGACGGTACGACTCTCGTGGCTAAAAAAGGCAATCTTGAAAAAAGACTTGAAACTCATGGTAGAGTTGGAATCAGTATTGATGGTTCAGAAGTGACTTTTGAAAGAATAGGTGATGAAAAACAAGATGCAGCGTTCTGGGGAACATACAGAGCACTCTTCAACAACATTATTATTGGTTTAGATAAAGGTTATACTAAATCTTTAGAGATCAATGGTGTTGGTTATAGAGCAGCTGTTAAAGGTAAAGTACTTAACCTTCAATTGGGTCACTCACATGACATTAATTTCGATATCCCTGAGGGACTTGAAATTAAAGTTGAAAAAAATATCGTTACTATTAATGGTACTGATAAACAAGCAGTTGGTCAAGCCGCTGCTGAGATTAGAGATTTCAGACCACCAGAGCCTTACAAAGGTAAAGGTGTGAAGTATACTGATGAAGTGATCATCAGAAAAGCTGGTAAAGCAGCTGGTAAGTAAGGAGCGGTAGATGTTAAAAAGTATTCAAAAAAGAAAAAATAAACTTCGCGCTCAAAGAAAAGCTAGAGTAAGAGGTAAGATCTTCGGTACAGATACATTGCCAAGATTGACTATATATAAGTCAAACAAGCACTTTTATGCTCAAGCGATTAATGACACTACTGGTACTACACTTGCTTCTGCTGATGGTAGAAAACTTGGTCTTAAAGTAAACCAGGAAGATGTAAAAAAAGTAGCTGCTGAGATGGCTAAAAATCTTGCTTCTAAAAACATTGAAACTGTTGTTTTCGACAGAAATGGTTACCTTTACCACGGTGTTGTTGCGTCATTTGCTGATGCACTTAGAGAAGCCGGAATCAAGTTTTAAGGAATCATGATGGAAGAAATAGAAAAAGAATTTGAAGAAGTAATCGTTAATATCGGTCGTGTTACTAAAGTTGTTAAGGGTGGTAGAAGATTTAGATTTACTGCACTTGTAGTTATCGGTGACAGAAACGGTACAGTTGGATATGGATTTGGTAAAGCCAAAGAAGTTCCTGATGCGATTAAAAAAGCGGTTGATGATGCTCACAAAAACCTTGTGAAAGTAAACATCAAAGGTACAACTATCGCTCATGATATTGAGCACAAATTCAACGCAAGTAGAATCGTGCTTAGACCAGCGAGTGAAGGTACAGGTGTTATCGCCGGTGGTGCTGCTAGACCAGTACTTGAGCTTGCAGGGGTAAAAGATGTCCTTTCAAAATCAATCGGTTCTAACAACCCAAATAACCTAGTAAGAGCGACAATCCAAGCACTTACTAGAATTAAAGCGTAAGGGGTAAAGTATGGGTTTACATAATTTACAACCTGCTCCAGGTTCAACTCGTAACAGAAAAAGAGTTGGTCGTGGTCAGGGTTCAGGAACAGGTAAAACAGCTGGACGTGGTCAAAAAGGTCAAAAGTCTAGATCTGGTTACAGTAGAAAAAGAGGTTTTGAAGGTGGTCAAATGCCACTTTACAAAAGATTACCTAAAATCGGTTTTACTTCTGCAGTTGAAAAACCATATGTGATCAATGTAGAAAAAATCAAAGCAATCGCTGAACTTTCTGAGATTACTCTTGAGACGATCAAGTCAGTTCATAAATTACAAAAAAATGTAACAAAAGTGAAGTTGATTGGTGTATCTGCAAAAGATCTTGCAGCTAAAATCAAAGACGACGCTGTTACAACAAGCGGAAAATAATTATGGGCAATGCTTTAACTCAAAAAATCCTGATCACATTGGGATTCCTTTTTGCGTACAGAGTTTTAGCCTATATCCCAACTCCAGGTGTTGACTTGAATGTTATCAAAGAGTTCTTTGATAGCAACACAAACAACGCCCTTGGGCTAATGAATATGTTCTCTGGTAATGCCGTTGAACGTTTAAGTATCATCTCTTTAGGTATCATGCCTTATATTACTGCTTCCATCGTTATGGAACTTCTCGCAGCAACTTTCCCAGCACTTGGTCAAATGAAAAAAGAACGTGACGGTATGCAAAAATATATGCAGATCATTCGTTATTTCACTATTTTTATTACTGTAGTACAGGCTATTGGTGTATCTATGGGACTTCAAAGTATGACAGGTAGAGCAGGGCAGAGTGCAGTGATGATAGATCCTACGATGTTTACAGTGATTACTACCTTCTCTATGTTGGCAGGTACGATGTTGCTTATGTGGATCGGTGAACAGATCACACAAAAAGGTAT
>CAKZWP010000064.1:0-7364 GCA_937921845.1 uncultured Sulfurovum sp. | reverse complement strand
TGCCATAGGAAGCCGAGCAGATGGCGGACGTATCAATGTTATGGTGAAAAAATTACTCTCGTAAACTATTCGTCATTCTCGGGCTTGACCCGTGAATCTAAAATTTTAATTATTTACAACTGATGGATCCCCGTGTCAAGCACGAGGATGACGCAATATTATTTACCGTATTTCACTTCTCTAATAGCCGCAGTAATATCATCTTGTCTCATAAAATGCTCACCTACCAAAAATGCATCTGCACCTATCTTAGAAAGTTCTACTACAGTTTCATGGTCATTGATACCTGATTCAGCCACAATGATCTTACCATTTGGAATGAGTGGAATCAGTTTTTCACTCAGACTCATGTCCATCTCAAATGTTTCAAGATTACGATGGTTAATCCCAATGATATCTGCTCCAGCAAAAATAGCTTTAACCAAATCTGTTTTGTTATGCACTTCTACCAATACATCCAATCCTAAATGCCGTGCATAGTCATGTAATTCTTTCAGCTCTTTACGACTCAGTGCCATAGCGATAAGCAAAATATAATCTGCGCCAAATGCCAACGCTTCAAGTACCTGATATTTATCGACGATAAAATCTTTTCTAAGTAGCGGTATATTTACATAGCGACGTACCATACCTAGATACTCTTTATCACCTTTAAAAAAGTGTGGTTCAGTAAGTATAGAGAGTGAATCTGCCCCACCTTTTTCATAGGCTTGTGCTATCTCTACAGGATCAAAGTTTTCACGTATAATCCCTTTACTAGGGCTAGCTTTTTTAACTTCTGCAATGATTCTATAAGGATTTTCCTCAGTAGAACGTAAAGCACTCTGCACATCTTTAGGAACAAAAGGGTTAAAAGAGAGAGAACGTCCTAACCACTCTAGTGGGTAATCTACTTTTCTTTTTTCTAGATCTGATTTTGTTTTTTTAATGATTTCATCTAATATTTGAGCCATATATTACTTTCCATAATTTCTATAAATTTCGCGTATTATATCTAAAAGAATCCCGAAATTATTTACACTGTTTGATAGCATCCCAATGTTCTATAATTTCTGGTTCTTCAAGTCCCTCTTCATCCACTACTCTTTTCATCATTTTATAGGCTTTATCACAATCACGTTCTTTATAATATCCCCATGCCAAAGAGTCTAAATAATACATGTTATCAGGTTGTTGGATCAGTGCATTTTCTATCACACTGATACCTTTTTTGACATTGACCTCTTTATCTATGAGTGTATAACCATAATAATTCAAATAAATACTGTCATCATTACCTAATGCAATGGCTTTTTCAAAATGAGAGATCACATCTTCTATCATTTTTTTATCATTTTTATCTTCTGAATTTTCAAAAAGAAGGACTCCCTTCTCTGCTATCCACTTTGAATCTTTATCTTCATCATAGAGTTTATCTACAAGGGCCAATGCTTTAGAAAAATATCTTTGTCTCTTATAGAGTTCATAGAGTATATCATTTCTACTTTGGTCCGCTTCTAAGAAAACAATCGCACCATCGAGATCTCTTTTGTAGACATAGGCATCTATGATCTTAGTCAGGTACTGTTCATCGTTGTCTTGTATGTACAGTGCTTTATATGTCTCTAAGATACCATCAATATCTCTTTCTTTTTGGTAAAGCAAAAGCAATTTTACATAAACATCATGACTCACGATATTCATACGACGATGTGTTTCAAGTAACTGTATGGCCTTTTTTCGTTCACCTGTAAACTCATCCATAATATCAGTCATTCGAAGTAATGTCTCTTCTCTAGGTACAGTTTCATATACCCTGCTTAAAAGCTCTAATGCTCTTTTAAATTTTCCTGCATACAAAAATGAATTTGAAGCTAGATCCAAATCCATAGGTTCTTTTGACTGTTCAAGCAGGTCTTCTGCTTCTATTGTCGCATTTTTCACTTGTCGTATAGTAAGATAAAGAGGAATGAGAAGACGTCTCACTTCAATTCTGTCCGGATTCACTTCATCCCATGTTTTTAAGCGTGTGATACTCTCCAATATGTGATTTCTACTCATCAATGCAGAAGTAGCTTCCTTAAACAGATAGATCTCTGCTCCCGTATCATCATAAAGTTTTTTATAAACTTGATAACTATTTTCATAGGCTTTATATTCATCATATAAAAGTCCTCTCATGATGAGTTCATCTTCACTTATCTTCATAATATCTTTGGCAGAGCTAAACACAGTGCTAAAACTAAATACTATCAATAAGGTAAAAACTATACGATACCAGGACACTCTTTACGTACCTCTTCTTCATTATTTTTAAATTGTTCCCAAAATGGGAAAGTACGACACTGTAAAGGCCGTACAGCGTAAATGGAACAACGCTTCATCGACTCGTCAAAAAATACACAGGCAAAGTTATCGGCTGCCAGTTTTTTTTCTCTCAAAGAATAGCGATGTTTTACTTTTCTTAAATACATTGTAGCAAAATCTTTTACGCTAAGGTTAACAAACTCTGCCATTTTCTCTATCTCAGCATATTTAGCCCAGATATAACCGCTCTCTCCTGTACAACAGTGACCACCACAAGCTTCACACTCATTGGGATTAAATTTAAACTTGTACTGCTCATGTGTCATTAATTCCATGATTAAAAGTCACCTTTTATACTATTTGTATTTGCACGTTCAAACGCTTTCATCGCTTTGTCTCTGTAGACACTCTTATCATCAAAGACCACAAATGGCGGAAGTATCTGTGTCATAGACTTTGAACCCATACGCGCTGCGATCATCACCAGTTTGGACTCTCTGTCTATTTTGGAGTGCACAAACTGCATTGTTTCAACAGTTATACCATAGGAAGTTAAATGATGCAATAACAAGTCTACCTGCTTCGCATCATAACAGAATATAAAATACCCTCTGGGTTTCAACAGTTTTTTGACCTTGCCAATGAAATCTTCTATAGGTAAATGATGTGCATACCGGGCAATGTTCAGGTGTGTATTTTCACTTTGGGTCACACGCGAGTCATAAAAAGGAGGATTTGAGATGATATAGTCAAACTTCTCATCCGTATTCCATTCTGTAAAATCTCCAAGATGGCTTTGTACTTCCAGGTTATTGAGTGCATAATTATGTTTCGCATAGTTCAGCATCTTTTCCTGTTTATCAATAATACTAGTCTGGATGTTAAAGTCACGGCTTAACAAAAGTGAGATAATACCTACTCCACAACCTACATCAAGCAAAGAACCTTTTGGTTTAAAAGTAGAGATAAAATCATATAAAAAAATAGAGTCACTATTGTAGCAGTAACCTGATGTTGGTTGATAAAGAAACATATACACCTCTATTTTTTATGAATTTTACAATAATTTCAGTATAATCGCGATTATGAACGAAGAACTAGATTTACTGAACCCACCATCAACAGACTTTTCTATGCTGGACTACGACTGTGCATACATCCCTGGCAACAAGGTACGTATGAACTACAAGTATGTCGCTAATGCAAGTAAAAAGTTTGCTACTGCTGTCATAGCAAGAGGATGGAGACGTTTTGGGAAGTATTTTTTTCACCCCATTTGTAATGGGTGCAATGAGTGTAAAAGTATCCGTATAGATGTCAACAACTATCATTACACCAAATCACAAAAAAAGTCCGTCAAAAGAAATGCTGACACTGAAATCATCGTGCAAAAGCCTACCCTTACACAGTCACATATAAATCTTTACAATAAATACCACAGTTTTAAACATGAAAAAGACCAGTGGCAACACAGAAATATTTCACAACGTGAATATCATGAAAACTTTGTAGATGGTGCACATGATTTTGCTAAAGAAGTACTCTACATCAAAGATAATAAACTTATCGGAGTAGACCTCATCGATATACTGGATGACGGTATCAGTTCTATATACTTTTATTATGATCCCGATTATGCCAATCTATCACTTGGGACCTATTCACTGCTCTACCAGATACAATTTGCCAAACTACTTGGGCTGCCTTGGATTTACTTGGGATACTGGGTAGATGGATGTAAGGCTTTTGCCTACAAACCAAAGTTCCAACCTCAAGAGTTGCTAGATGGTTTTCCTCATGTTTCACAAGAACCTGACTGGGAAAAGTGGGAAAAGCCTGACTTATCGTAAAGCGTCCAGCTGCGGACTTTTACGGCACCACTTCAAAAAAAGTCTGTCCGGTTCTACTCTGATATCAACCTCTTTAGCTTCCACGATACATTCAGCTAGCATCTTCGCCATAAGTGGTGCAAAAACAAAGCCTCTACCCCCTAGACCGTTACAAATAAACAGGTTATCTATATACTTCATCTCAGGCTTGGCACCACGTATAACAGCAGGATACGTTTCTAGCATAAAAGGTACGTCTATCACTTTTCCTACCAAAGGAAAGTAGTCTTTTGAACCTGCTCTCATGCCACAGAAAGTCTTCTTTAACTCTAAGTCTGAAGTATCTATAAGAGAAGTGGCTTTCTCTTTTAAGAGTAACGCTTGTTCCTCTTTGCATGGTATCACTTCTTTAACCTCTTTCTCATGTGTAGCACCTAATTTTATAATACCATCTACATTAGCTCCTACAGACATGGACTGATGCATACTTACATCTAAGGCAAGGTTGGAAGAGAAGTCTCCTCTAGTCCCCCAAGTACCTTTGATACCCATGTAGCGCAAGTCTGCTAAATCACTCTCATATCCTGTGGCCAATACAAGATTTTTAGTGATATATTCACCCACATTCCATAACCCATTTTCTTGTGTTATCTCTTTGACTTCATACTTTAGAACTTCAATGTCTGAGAGTAAATATTCACACACCTCTTTTGCATCACAAGCCCCAGCCTCAGGAAAGTAAAAACTTTCAAACTCAGTACTTAATCCTTGTTCTTGAAGTTGTTCTTTTTTGTAGATTTCATACTTGTTTTCGTTAAAAGATTCATACTCAGAAAACTTTTTAGCATCAGCTTTATCTTTGGGTATTCGTATCACGCCAGTTTGATGAAAAAGTGTAGGACAAGTGGAGAGATAAAAGTCTTTGGCAAAAGAAAAAGATGCATTGGTAAGTGTTTGAAGAGGTGACCCTTTTCCTATCTTGGGAGAAACAAAGGCACCAGCAGCTCCAGAGCCTCCTGAGGCTATGCCTCTTTTATCGAGGACTAGGACTTTTTGACCTTTTTGTGTAAGTGCATAGGCTGTAGAGGCTCCTGCTATCCCGGCACCGATGATGATAGTATCATAGGTTTTAGACATCAGATCTAAACCGATATCTCTTTAATATCCGCAATATTTCTAAACGTTTTATAGATAGATCCTATCGTATGAAGTCTATTTACTGTTAGCGCTTCATCTTCAGAGTTAACAAGAACATCATCAAAATAACCATCAAGTTCACGTTTCAGTCCAAAAAGTGCTTCGAGTTCTTCCTTATAGTCACTGTATCTAGAATTGATCACTTTTTCATAAGCATTATAGAGTGTTACTTCAGCATCCTCTTTAAACAATGCAATATCTATCTCCATGCTTGACTCAAGGTCTACATCTTTAGAAATATTTGCCACACGTTTGAAGGTAGTGAACTGCTCTTTAAAGGCATCATTATTTACGATGTCATTAAGTGCTGCAACTTTTTTAGCTATCTCATTGATATCTCTTTCCCCTGAAGCAAGTACAGAAGCGATGACAGATGGGTTGGCATCGAGCGATTTGTTAATACGTTCTATAATGAATTCACTTAATATATTGGTATCAAACTCATCGTAATTGCTTTTTAGCAACGTGATGATATCGTCAATATTGAAAGTCAGATCATACTCTGTCACGATACGTACAATACCATTTACCGCACGACGTAAAGCAAATGGATCTTTAGAGCCTGTAGGAATTTTCCCTACGCTAAAGAGTCCAAAGAGTGTATCCAGTTTTATACTCATCGCCACAATAGATGAGAACACAGAACTTGGAAGTTCTGCACCTTCACCTACAGGCATATACTGCTCTTTTATAGCATTATAAACAAGCTCTTCTTCGCCCAGTGCCTTAGCATAATAATATCCCATAAGTCCCTGAAGTTCTGTAAACTCGTACACCATCTCGCTCATAAGATCCGCTTTTGCAAGGTTCACGGCCTTGTCCATTGCTTTCTCAAGTGCTGCAGAACTTTGTCCTGTTCCTGATTCTACTCTGTCCATATAAAGTGCAAGCAGTCTGATAGCGATATTATTTTCTCTTGTGATCTTATCTGCAAGTGTTCCCAGACCATCGATGAACTGTACTTTTTCAAGACCATCTGTACTCAGTCCATTTTTTAGGTCATTTTTGTAGAAGAAGAGGCCATCTGCCAGACGTGGTTTAAGTACACGTTCATTTCCTGCTACTACTTTACTGTAGTCATTTGTGTAGGCATTACTTACGACTACAAATTTGTTTGTAATTTTCCCATTTTCAAATACAGGGAAATAACGCTGGTGTTCTTTCATAGAAGTAATAATCACTTCAGGTGGAAGTTCTAAGAAAAGTTCATCAAAAGTACCTACAAGTGCTTTAGGGTTCTCTGTGATAGCAACCACTTCAGCCAAAAGTGCTCTGTCTCTTTCTATGATGATATTATGCGTTGACTCCAATGCATCAAACTCAGTTAAGATCTTCGCTTCTCTATCTTCAGGATGTAACATCACTGCACACTCATCCAAGATACCTTCATAGTCATCTATACTAGGAACTTCTACTGCATCATAGGTCATCATACGATGCACATAGGTTTTTGTATCTGATCTTACACCAAAAAGTTCTACAGGAACAGAAGTATCGTCCAGTCTCACTTGCAGCCATCTGAGAGGACGAATGAATTCATCGGTTCTTTCTCCCCAACGCATCATCTTTCCAAATGACATGGATGCCAGCCATTTAACTAACATCTCTTCAAGAAGAGAAACAGTCTCTGCACCCTTCTCTTCTTTTTTAAAATAGAGTACTTCTTTACCCTTCTTATCTGCACGACCAAGTTCATCAAAGCTCACACCACATTTACGGGCGAATCCTTGAGCTGCTTGTGTAGGCTCACCATCTTTAATAGCCGCTTGCACAGGAGGTCCCATAAGTTCTACAGTACTATCCGCTTGACTGAGTGCCATAGCACTATGTTTTAAAACAAGTCTTCTAGGTGTATAGATAAACTCGAAGTCACAAGCAAGCTTGTACTCTTCAAGTATATTTTTCCAAGATTTTTCTATGTTAGATACAATTTTGAGTAGTGGTATCGCGGGAAGTTCTTCTACACCGATTTCGATAAGTAGTGCTTGTGTCATTTAGGTAATCCTAGTGAAATAATAATAGCTATTATTTTACCTAAGAGTTGGTAAAGAG
>CAKZWP010000063.1:0-4263 GCA_937921845.1 uncultured Sulfurovum sp. | reverse complement strand
TCTCCTTTTTTACAAGTTAATGTCTTATTCAAAGTATAGCAAAGATTTGTTATACTCAAATTATTATCAACTATTAGGAATACTGATTGAAACACCTTATTGACTTTATTGAAACCAAAAATGTTACCAAGACATCGATTTTTGAGCATTTAAAATGTACAAAAGAAGAAGCATCATTGGTCCAGTACATTTGCAAACGTTATGTAGCTGGACTGGAAGAAATTTCTGTACTGGAGATACTTCAAGAGAATTTTTCATCAGAAGGATACAAGTATCTGGAAAAACTCGGATTGGTTAAAAATCTTTTGGACCTGGGTTGGATGATTCAAGTGAGTTTCGGACAGGTCAAAGCACATGAAGCATCCAAGTTGGAACTTCTAAGTACTTCTGTGACGCCAAGTATCTCTTTGTTGCGTTTGCTTGAAGAGGGTTCATTAGAGATTTTTCTTCCTGAGGTCAAACCTTACACAGACCACCTGGAGTACCTTCAAGATCAGTTTGACATGGTGGCACTTTTACATAAAATATCTACATTTAAACAAGGTTTTGCCGATAACTCGCTGAGCATAGGTCGTCTTAAAAATAAATTGACACTGTTGACAACCCGCATAGAAGAGCGTGTGAAGATGACAGAAACACCCATTGTGGTAGAAGAATTCTTCAAAGAAAAAGAACTTGATGAAAAAGAAAAACGTATCTTCCTGGCCTTACTCAAAGAAGAGTACAGTGGGGGAGAAGGACAATTTAGGGATATGAACACTTTGATAGAACTCATAAGTTTTGATGAGTACGAGAAGATAAAAAACCGTGCTTTACTTGAAGATGGTGCGAGACTCATAAGTGATGATATCATCGACTATGAAGAGATTCTGAACATGTTTGGCGGAGTGAGTCGTTCTTTTTATCTGCAAGAAGAGGTGATGCAACGCATCATACACCCTAAAAAAAGTAAAAAGGTGACGAAGCTCAAGTTAGATGCATTGGTACAGGAGCAAGAGATTTTTGAATACCTGAAACCTACGACAACTTTAGATGATGTCGTCCTACACCCTAAAACAAGAGAGACATTACAGAATGTTGTCAAACAGGTTGACAAAGAGGTATTTAAGAAACTCAGGGAGTGGGGGATCAAAGACAGACGTAAAGGCATCGATGCCCGTATCATTTTTTATGGAGCTGCAGGAACAGGTAAAACTATGACTGCAATAAGCCTGGCTAAAACACTAAAACGCCCTATACTCTCATTTGATTGTTCTAAGATCCTTTCTATGTATGTAGGGGAGAGTGAAAAGAATGTACGTAAAATATTTGATGACTTTAAAGAGTTAAGTAAAAAAGCAAAAGTCGATCCCATCTTACTGCTCAATGAAGCTGACCAGTTTTTAAGTGCAAGAAGTGAAGGTACAGGAAGTTCTGCAGATAAAATGCATAACCAAATGCAAAATATCTTTCTTGAACAGATAGAAAAATTTGAAGGTATACTCATCGCTACAACCAATCTGCTTGGTAACATAGATAAAGCTTTTTCAAGACGTTTTAATTACAAGATCGAGTTCAAAAAACCAGGTAAAAAACAACGTCTTAGACTTTGGCAGTTCATGCTTCCTGAAAATGCAGATTATGAAGAGGGGTTTGATATGTCAGAACTCGCAAAACACGAACTCACCGGTGGTCAGATCAATCTTATCATTAAAAATACAGCCTATAAAGTAGCCGTACGGGAGGAGAGTGTGTTTGGAAATCAAGACTTCCTCGAAGAGATAGAAAAAGAGCTTGGTTCCAGTTTTGAAGGTGTGAAAAGTATGGGCTTTAAAGTGTAAGAAAAAGGTTACTTTACCAATTCAGCTTTCGCACCTATCAGTTGAATGATACCGCCTTTGACATTAAGCGGAGTAAACCCATTCTCTTCCAATATACGGGATGCGGATACGCTTCTGCTACCTGTTCTACAGTACACAATGATCTTTTTGTTTTTATCTTGTTTGAGCATACCCAGGTTTTTGCTGAGAGCTTGTAAAGGTATGAGTGTAGCATCTCTGAGATGTCCGCTTTTATACTCTTGTATGGTTCGTACATCAAGCAGGGTTACATTATCGTCATTTTCCAGCAAATGTATGGCTTGTTTGGCATCTATAGATTCAAAGTTGGCAAGTATCCATCCTTTAGAGTAGGCAAACCAGAAAACTAATCCTGCCATAGCGATCCAGTATAGTATATTGATATAGTTTTTTAGAAGATTCATTCTGCCGTTCCTTATAGTTATTATAATTTTATTTGATATTGTATCGGTATTTTCTTTTTATACATATAGTTACATCTAGTTACATCCTAAAAACTAATGACATAAAGCATCAAGTCCCCAAAATAGTTTAACCATCTTTCCGCTAGTATACAAGTAATATTCTGAGAATTTTCTATACTGAAAAAGCAAGTGAAACTTGAGCCCAAGGCGCATTTCAGTGAGAGAAATTGAAAATTGGGCTGAGCTCATTTTCAAAGAGAATTATGAAAATAAAGGGATTAATATGACTCATGTAATTACAGAACATCCATATTTCGGTGTATTTGTTTTATTCGCGTTAACAGCCGTGGCGTTCCCAGCGACACTATGGGCTGCACGTTTTGTTAGTAGAAAATTTGCAAGACTTGATACGGAAAGACTTAAATTAAGTATATACGAATGTGGACCAGAGGTGACTAAACAACCTAACACCATTTCTGCACAGTTTTACCTGATAGCACTTTTGTTTATCTTGTTTGATGTAGAGATTATCTTTATGTTCCCTTGGGCGATTGACTTTAAATTACTTGGTTGGTTTGGGTTTGCTGAGATGATACTATTTATATTACTACTTACGATTGGTTTCGTATACGCATGGAAAAAAGGAGCACTTGAATGGCACAGCATCAAGTAAACTACGCTAGCGCAGCTGGCTTACCGATAGCATTGACTTCGGTAGACAAACTCGTAAACTGGGGACGTTCAAATTCACTTTGGCCGCTTACATATGGACTCGCATGTTGTGCGATTGAAATGATGGCATCGGGAGCTTCACGTTACGACTTCGATAGAATGGGAACTATCTTTAGAGCTTCTCCAAGACAAGCGGATGTCATGATCTTGGCAGGAACTCTTTCTAAAAAGCACTCTGAGTTTGCCAGAAGACTTTATGACCAGATGACAGAGCCTAAATGGGTGATCTCAATGGGTTCATGTGCAAATACTGGAGGTATGTTTAACACATATGCAACAGTACAAGGGGTTGACCGTATCATTCCTGTAGATATCTATCTTCCAGGATGTGCACCAAGACCTGAAACACTTCAGTATGCACTTATGATGCTTCAAAAGAAGATTCGTAAAGAGTCTGCAGATATGAAGAAAAATACAAAACAAGATTTGACCAATCAAACGGGCAAAAGAGCGAGGTTGATCTAATGAGAAAATACGTACCAAAAGATAACGTTCAAGGAAAGGCTTACTATACAGATAGATTTTGGGTTGCACCACGTGTACCTAGAGGTGAAGTAGAAGATGAGCATTTCGCAGCAGTAGTGACTGCATTGGGAGATTTGGCTAAAGAATCATACGTTGAGATCGGACAGCTTGTAGTGCAGATAGATGCAACAAATAACTTTACTGTACTTAAAACACTTAAAGAAAAATGCGGATATACACAATGTTCTGAGCAATCTGCTGTAGATTACTTGGCAAAAGACGGAGAATTTGAACTTTTTTACCAACTTCTTAATGTCAATGAAGCAAAAAGAGTAAGGGTTGTTTGTCGTATTAAAAATGGTGAGGCTATCGAGAGTGTTGAGCCACTTTTCAAATCTGCAAACTTTGCAGAGCGTGAAATGTTTGACATGTTCGGTATTAAAGTAAATAACCATCCATTCCTTAAGCGTATCATTATGCCTGATGACTGGGAAGGACATCCTTTACTTAAAACATATCCTTTACATGGAGATGAGTTTGCTTCATGGTATGAAGTAGATAAGATCTTTGGAAAAGAGTATAGAGATATCATCGGGCCAGAGAACAGAGACCCTGCAAAAGTGGACAGACATGATACAAAACGTTTCTCAAGAGTAGGATATGAAGTACCGTTCGGTGCAGACATTTCTGAAGGTGAAACAGAGCAAGCAATCGAATATAGTGAAACATTCTTGGTTAACTATAACAAAAAAGCGTCTAAGCAATTAGATGAAAGAAAATAGGGGAGACGATGCAAGTAGCAAATAAATTATCACCATTTTTTG
>CAKZWP010000062.1:0-6915 GCA_937921845.1 uncultured Sulfurovum sp. | reverse complement strand
TCTACGAAAGGAGCTCCTACAGTTAATTCACCGTTGTCAAGCGCTAGAACTTCTTTAAATTCTACCGCTGCTTTTGGATCAAGATTCATGTTGTCAAAACAGATGATATCACCTTCTTGAACTTTAAATTGTTGACCACTTGCTTTAATGATTGCGTACATTGCAAACCCTTTATATCTATTGTTTTTTAAAAAGTTCGTGATTATACCCAAAGTTGTTTTAATATTTTTTTAAACTAGGCAGATTTATTCACTAGTATGAGTAATCTCCACTTGTAAGTCCACTTCTTAGTGCTACACAGTCTATCTCTACAAGTGCATTTGCAGGCAGTGTCTTGACTGCCACAGTACTTCTCACCGGTCTGTGTGTTCCAAAGTAAGAAGCATAGATATCATTCACAGTTGCAAAATCATTCATATCTGCTAAAAAGATCGTTGTCTTAATCACTTCGTTCAGAGTCACCCCACCTGCATCCAATACAGCAATCAAGTTCTTCATCACCTGATCCATCTGACCAGCCACATCTGTTGCGGCAAATACACCCTCAGGTGTCAAACCGATTTGTCCTGAAGTATAGATCATTCCATTCGCTTCAACCGCCTGTGAATATGGTCCGATCGCTTGTGGTGCATTTTTTGTCGTAATAATTTTCATAATTTTTATCCTTTAAATGTGATTATTGTGTGTTTCTTTCATAAAATACATAAGAGGTTGAGTAGTCAGAAAATTCAAAATAGACTTTCATCTCTCCCTCATCTTGTTTACCGTTAAAGTTTAAATCATCAACTCCATATCCATAACGATAAGGTCTTAACTTGCTGTCATTACTTCCATACGCTGTTGAAAGTTTATCTATTTTGATAAACTTATGTACCAGCTTATCACCGGCATAGATATCAAGCACACCATTGGTACCTGTCCAGTTTTGAAGTGAACGACTCAGACTATTTTGTGTCTCTTGCGTGCATCCTGCAAAGAACAAGATCAACGCTGATAAAAGTAATGTTTTTAATTTCATATTGATCCCTTACCTTATAATATATTTTAGCATTATTTGTTTTAGAGTTAGACTTTTGGCATTCCAAATTTTTGTGTAATCAACTCACCCTCATTATTAAAATGAAGATAATAAAGCTTATCTTTCATTACAGAAAGTCCTGCAAGATAACGTAGTGCTAGATTAGCTTGCAATGAACCAATATGCATCACGATAGGTGCAGTGATTCCTCCTGGTTTATGGTCAGAGATGTTAAAGACTTGAAAGTTTGCTTGATCAAAGAAACAAACCTGCCCGTTAAACTCTTCTACACTTGCATAAATCCAGGGAGTCTTTGTCTCTTTTGCATATTTATCTATTTCACTTCTTACAGGAAGGTTATCTGTAGCATCAAGTATGAGATCATAACTATTCCCCATCCCCTTAAAATCTTCAAAATACATATCAAAAGCTACAGTTTTGACAAAAGGGTTTTTAGATTCTATAAGAGCGGCTACAGCTTTAGCTTTATTTTTTCCTTCATCCTCAAGCGTAAATGCTATTTGTCTATGAATGTTATGATTTGAGACGGTATCAAAATCCACCATGTGTATCTCACCTATACCTGAAGTACCTAGTGCTTGAGCCAAAGTAGAGCCAAGTCCTCCAGCACCGATGATAGCTATCTTCTTATTTTGAAGTGATTTTTGTGTCGTCTCTCCCCATAACTGTATCTGTCTATTAAAGTATTCTTCTGGTGTCATATCAAATCCTTTTTATACATTTTTATAAAAGTATTTCCTTTGCTAAGAAAGAACTATTCCATTCTTAACTGCAACTCTTTCTCAAACGACCATGCTTTACGGTGTTCTAAAACTTCTCTTTTATCTATCACCTCAACCAACATGGACTCTTTATCTTCAAGCATCATATCCACTTCACCCTCTGGAGAGACCAGCATGGTGTCACCATAGAATTTCCATTTGACTTCATTATCACTATACTCACCTAAACGGTTTGCCCTAAGTATATAACAGCCATGTAAAAAGGCTTTTGTTTTGATGATCTCTCTCCAACGATTATGAGACCCAAATGTTGAAGCAGTAGGTAGAAGTACAAGGTCGATCTTTTTTTCAGTTGCTCTTTGCCAGAAATGGTCAAAATGAAGTTCAAATCCAGCCATCACCATCACCTTGAACCCTTTTATATTGAATGTCATAGGGTCTTTTAGTGGTTTGATGGGATTAGCAAAAAATTTCTTTTCGTTCCAGTGTGCATAAGGAAGAAGGATCTGCTGTTCATAATATCTTGTAGTCTTGGGTGTGATCTTCACGATGGTTTTATGATATCCATCTTTTTTAGTCACAATAATAGGTGCGACAAAAACGATGTCATATTTTTCGGCAAGATGTTTAAGAAGTTCAGTATGTTTACGCGTCTGTTCTTTAACCATATTGGGTGACATCGTGGCAAACTCTTTGAAAAAGTGGTTCAGTACATACTCACCAAGGAGCATCACATCTGCATTTCTTTGCTTGGCTTGTTTCAGATAAAACTCAAGCCTAGTGGCATTCATACCCAGAGTTGGCAGTTGGAGCGCAGCTACAACAAGTTGTGCCATTATAGAGTATCTCCTGTATTTTGATTCGCTTGTTCTATGATAGTGATCTTCGTTTTGGCGTCTTCTATCAGTGTTTGCGCCTCTTTGATATTTTTCAAACCCTCTTCATACAACTTTACAGACTCTTCAAGTGTAATCTCAGGATTCATAAGTTTCTCAAGTAACTCTTTTGAATGTTCCAGTTTCTCTTCAAATGTTTCATTTTTCATTGTAATACATCCTTGATATGATCTTCAAATTTATCTAACTCTACTAAAAAGGCATCATGACCATAATCACTCTGGACTTCAAGATAACTATAGGTCTGTCCATTACGCTCCATCATCTTAGCGATATGTTCCATCTCCGAAGGGAAAAAGAGATAATCAGATGAAAAACTTATCAAATGTACATTTGCTTTAATACGTGAAATAGCATCATGCAAGGAGTCATATCCACGACTTAAATTAAAAGTATTGATAGCTTTGACTATATATAGATAGGAAAGCGGGTCAAATATACGTGAAAAGTTATTGGTATTGTACTCCATATATCTCTCAACCTCATAACGTCCGAAAAGTTCAAAAAGACCATCATTATTGACATAGTTACGTCCGAACTTATCATCCATAGAATCTGGTGCAAGGTAAGAGATGTGTCCTGCGATACGCCCTATGGCTAAACCATCCAATCCTTCTTCTTCAAATGCACCTTTTTCATAGTTACCATGTTTAAATCGTGGGTCTCTACGTATCGCTTCAACAGCTACTTTGTTAAATGCTATGGTCCAGGGTCTCGTTGCATAGGTAGCGGCGAGAGAAATGATATCATCTGCAAAATTCGGGTAATCTACAGCAAATTGCAGTGCTTGCATACCACCCATAGAACCACCCACGACAGCACGTACATGGTAGATACCCATCTGAGAAAGAAGATGCATCTGTGCACGTACCATATCTTTGACGGTCACTACAGGGAATCTAAGTCTATAGGGATCTTCACTTGGGTATTCGTTGCTCATAGGGCCTGTCGAACCGAAACATGAGCCTATCACATTTGTACAGATAACAAAATATTTTCTGGTATCGATAGCTTTACCATCACCGATCAGTCCATCCCACCAGCCAGCTTTTCGTTCACCTTCGTATGTTCCTGCTGCATGATGAGAACCACTCAGTGCATGACACACTAAAATAACATTGGATTTATCTTCGTTTAACTCTCCATATGTCTCATAGGCGATCTCATACGGTTCCAAGATACGCCCACTCTCTAGGTAGAGAGGAGAGCTAAACTGTGCTGTTTTAGTTGTGATTTTCATAGACTGCTTTTGTTGTTAGGTTAATTGTTTATAATTTTACCCTATTTGCGCTTTATAACTATCCAAGTGCTTTTGCTAAATCATCGATAAGGTCTTGTGTATCTTCTATACCAACACTCAGTCTAACAAGCCCGCCAGGTACTCCCGCTTCTATCAATTCTTGAGCTGAAAGCTGCTGGTGTGTTGTACTTGCAGGATGTGTGATGATAGACTTAGAGTCCCCGATATTTACCACAAGTTTGAAGATATCAGTACTGTCAGCGATCTTTTGTGCTGTCTCTTTGTCTGCAACTTCAAAAGAAAGCAGTCCACTGTGCCCACCTTTAAAGTACTTCTGACCCAATGCATAGTTAGCATCTGATTTAAGTCCTGGGTAATTTACCTTCCCTACTTTTGGATGTGCCTCCAAATACTCTGCTATAGCCAATGCCGAAGCTGAGTGCTGTTTCATACGAAGTGGTAATGTCTCAAGCCCTTGAATATATAACCATGAGTTAAAAGGTGATGGTGCTGCACCCAAATCACGAAGCAGTGCCAAACGTGTTCTAAGTGTAAAGAGTGGAAGTGGTACATCAGAGTACACAAGCCCATGGTAACTTGCATCAGGCTCATTAAAGTGTGCGTAACGTGCATTACCTTTGATCTTCTCTACTAAATTATGACGCTCTACGATGACACCACCAATTGCTAGTCCCTGACCCGTCGTATATTTACTTGCAGAGTGTACAGAAAGATCTACACCATGTGCTAAAGGTTTACAAAGGATCGGTGTAGCAACCGTGTTGTCTACACAAGTCAAAATGTTATGTTTATCAGCAATGGTCACGATAGCATCAATGTCAGCCACATCGATACTCGGGTTTGTAATACTCTCAAAAATAATGATCTTTGTTCTGTCATCTACCAATGCCTCAATCTCAGAAGGATTTCTCACATCAAAGTAACGTGTCTCTATACCAAAACGTTTGATGGTATGCCCCGTAAGTGTAGTCGTTCCACCATACACCTGTTTTGCTACGATAATGTTATCTCCGGCTTCTGCCACATTCGCGATAGCATAAAAGATAGCCGCCATACCAGAAGCAGTCCCTATGGCAGCAACTCCGCCCTCAAGTGCTGCAAAACGTTTTTCAAACACATCTGTAGTCGGGTTCATCAACCTTGAATAGATATTTCCTAGCTCTTTAAGTGCAAAAAGATTCGCCGCATGTTCTGTGTCTCTAAACTCATATGCTGTACTCATATAGATAGGTACTGCCATAGTCCCTTGTGCATCTTTCTCATATCCCGCATGGACCGCTAGTGTTTGTTCGTGCATCACAATTCCTTATTTAATTATATAGGTAAATTATAGCTTGTGATTGCTTGAAGAGAGGATTAATTGGAAGAAAAGATATCGTATTTATATTTCAAAGGAATCCCCCGTATCAAATACGGGGATGGCGAAGAGAATAATTATGAAGAATAGTTTGGAGATTCTTTTGTGATAGCCACATCATGCACATGACTCTCTCTAAGTCCAGCAGAAGTAATTTCAACAAATTCTGCTTTTTCCCAGAATACTTTGATAGATTCTGAACCACAATAACCCATAGATGAACGGAGTCCACCTATCATTTGGTGAACAACATCTGAGATACGTCCTCTATATGGTACACGTCCTTCGATACCTTCTGGTACAAGTTTATCTGCTGCTGTCCCTTCCTGGAAGTAACGGTCTGTACTTCCTTTGGTCATCGCACCGATACTTCCCATACCTCTGTACTCTTTAAACTGTCTTCCATTAAAAAGTATCATATCACCCGGTGCTTCGTATGTTCCTGCAAGTGCAGAACCTAACATTACTGAACTTGCACCTACAGCTAATGCTTTTGCAACATCACCAGAGTATTTGATACCACCATCAGCTACTACAGGTACACCTGCCTTGTTTGCCACTTCTGCCACTTCGTCAATAGCAGAGATCTGAGGTACACCAACACCTGCAACGATACGTGTCGTACAGATAGACCCAGGTCCGATACCTACTTTAACTGCATCGGCACCTGCATCTATAAGATCTTGTGCTGCTGCTGCTGAAGCGATATTTCCTGCGATCACATCTACATCAAGTGTTTTTTTAATGAGTTTAAGTGTATCAATAATACCTTGTGAGTGCCCATGTGCCGAGTCAAGAACAATAACATCTACACCTGCTTCTACAAGTGCAGTAGCACGGTCAAGTTGACCTACACCTATAGCAGCACCTACTCTTAAACGACCATGCTCATCTTTGTTTGCATTAGGAAACTTCTCTCTTTTCTCGATGTCTTTAATGGTAACTAGGCCTTGAAGTACATTATTTTCATCTACGATAGGTAGTTTTTCTACCTTGTGTTCCTGAAGTACTTTTGCCGCATCATCAAGTGTGATACCTACTTTTGCAGTCACCAAAGGTGCTTTTGTCATCACATCAGCGATACTTAAACGCATATCAGTGATAAAACGCATATCACGGTTTGTGATAATACCTAAAAGTTTTAACTCATCATCTACAACAGGTACACCTGAGATCTTATATTCACCCATCAAAGCATCTGCATCTGCAACTGTTTTATCTGGACCTATAAAAATAGGATCAATGATAATACCGCTCTCAGATTTCTTTACTTTCGTGATCTGTTTTGCCTGTGTCTCGATATCCATATTTTTATGAATGATCCCGATACCACCTAAGTGTGCCATAGCAATCGCTGCTTTGAATTCAGTTACAGTATCCATCGCTGCTGAAACGATAGGAATGTTTAGTGTTACACGCTTAGTAAGATTAGATTTTAAACAAACTTCTTTAGGAAGTACAAGTGAATGTTGTGGTACCAGTAATACGTCTTCAAATGTTAATGCTCTCTTTTTAATTCTCATGTTATTTCCTTTTGTTTATTTAATATAATTTACAGCTTTTTCCATGCTTGCAGCACCGTCAAAAAGCGTTTTTTCGTTAAATGCTTTAGCAATGAGTTGTAAACCTATAGGCATACC
>CAKZWP010000061.1:0-8258 GCA_937921845.1 uncultured Sulfurovum sp. | reverse complement strand
AGCTCTACTAAACCATAAGCGTACTCACCAGCAGTATCACCACCACCAACAACCATTACGTGTTCACCGTTTTGTACTTTAGAAAGGTTGAAGTTAAGTACATCTTTAAGCTCTCTTGGGAACTTATATCTTGGCTTGTTTGGCTTACCCATACGACCTACTGAAAGGATAACGTTTTTAGCTCTGATAGACTCAACAGCTTCAGGTGTTGCATCGTTAGCGAATACGATTGAGAAAAGACCATCTTCACCTTTTTCAACACGAATAATTTCATGGTTGTACTCAAATGTATCAAGTACACCAGCCTCTTGAAGTTTCTTGTCCATTTGTTCGATGTACTCTTCTTTTGAACACTCTTCGAATGTAACGTTACCAGTGAATTCAAATTTGATACCCATCCAGTCTTTATCTACACGTTTACCTTTTTTGTAAAACTTGTGGATCATATCATTGTGATGGGGTGCCTTATCAATAACAACAATGTTCTCGATACCAGCTTGTTTTGCTTCGATAGCAGCTGCCATACCACCAGGACCTGCGCCAATAATCGCAATGTCTACTATTTTTCCGTTTTCGTGAATCATGATTTACCCTTATTAAACTTTATTTTGGAGGAATAGTAACATATATATAGATAAAATGATGTATATTAAATTATAATTTTCATAAGTTAGAATAGTAGTGTGAGCAAATGTAACATTTTAAGAAGGAATGAATAGACAAAATAGATATTATTATTGTAAGTGTAAACGATGAAGATACTTTTATACACAGTATTCGATTTTTTAATTGGTTTTCTAATACAATCTTCAAAAGCATTATACAGGGGGGAGACAATAATAGTATTGTCCAAAGTATAAATAAAAGGTAAGATCAGCACAAGGAAGAGACAATAGTGGAGTACGATTATGAAAGACAAAAAGAGAATTTTGAAGAAGGCATAAAAACCCTTAAAGATGCTGACAGTATAGTTTTTTCAGCAGATATTACAAATGAAGAGGCACTTCTTTTTCAATCGCTTAGAGAGAAGTATGGCACGAAGTTGATATGTCCTGAGGCTAAGGCTTATCAGGATTTTATGAAAGCCTATAGCAGTAGTAGCGGATATCATATTTTTGAGGGAGATTTAGATACTTTGGCTGCTTCTGATG
Source organism: uncultured Sulfurovum sp. (assembly GCA_937921845.1). Lineage (GTDB taxonomy): Bacteria > Campylobacterota > Campylobacteria > Campylobacterales > Sulfurovaceae > Sulfurovum. The sequence goes on along the minus strand of CAKZWP010000061.1, from coordinate 7,107 downwards.
TCGTGATATCTTTTGGTGCATGGTTTCAGCATGAGGAAACAGGACCTCTATCATCAGTGAGTCAAACTTTGAGAGAAAGTAAGGCGAAGTTTGTTTATATGCATCCTATAGAAGATGTCACGCTTCAACCTAGCATAACACAATTTATAAAATATGAAGTAGGAAGTGAAGAGGGTGTAGCTGCATTATTGGCACACACATTATTGGAAGACAAAGAGATTTCCAAAGATATAGAAGATATTTTAGAAGATCTTGATATTGGTTACCTTAGTGCGGAAAGTAATGTGGGTGAAGAAGAGCTAGAATCGATGTATAGTCTTATAGGTGGGGAAAAGACAACATCATTGATCATAGGCAGTGATTTGTATACACATCCAAAAGCAGGACAAATAGCAAAGCTGATAGCACTGTTGGAACAGTATGCAGGAGTGAATGTTTTGTGTGTACCACCTGTGCAAAATGCCTTAGGTGTTGCATTGATTTGTCAACTTGATGATGTGTTTCAAGGACGAAGTGTTATCTATGAAAGTTGTAAAGAAGGTACGTATGTTAATGTAGATAAATGTGTGTATATAAATGACGACATGCAACCTTCAGATGTAGATGGATTAAATAATATTGCCAATGCTTTAGGACTACATGCTGAAAACCTTATAGACTATAGCAACCAATTGCCACAAGATAAAGGTTTTCAAATACTTAGTGATGATGATTTTAAGAAATCTTGTCTGTATAGATTGCTGCCGCAAGAGCAATTAAGGGATTTTACACTGGATGAAATAGATGATCTTCCTGTGTATGATGGTGCAGTAATTTATACCTATAAAGTTCAAAATCCTGTAGGAGAAGAGAGCGAAATACAAGATGTTTTGAGTGGGTCTAAACAGTTTGCAATGGCTACAAAATTACAAGATGGTGATTTAATTTCCTTTAAGGTCGAAGGGCTTAAATTTAAACGAGTGTTTAAAATTGATACACATATGAAAGGAGTTATAGCCCTAAATCCGACTTTTGACATAGACTTAAGTGCTTCTTTGATATCCTCCTATAGATTTAGCAGACTAGCTTTTGAAAAAATAAATAATCAAAAAATAGGAAACAACGATGAGTGAAGTACAAACAGTAGATAATATGGTCTCAATTTCGATTGATGGTGTCGAGTTTAAGGCAAAAGAGGGTGAATATATCCTTAATGCTGCTCGTGCCAACAATGTTTTCATCCCAGCTATATGTTACCTGACAAGATGTTCGCCAACATTGGCATGTCGTATTTGTCTGGTAGAAGCAGATGGAAAACAAGTATATGCATGTAACGCTAAAGTGAAAGAAGGAATGGAAGTCACTATTGATACACCAAATATCCTTGAAGAGCGTAGAGCCATTATGGAAGTTTACGATGTAAACCACCCACTTCAGTGTGGTGTATGTGATAAGAGTGGTGAGTGTGAGTTGCAGAACTATACACTTGAGCTTGGGGTTGACTCACAATCATATATGATTCCAGATACGAAAAGAGAGACGGCAAACTGGAGTTCAGTACTACACTATGATCCAGGCCTTTGTATTGTATGTGAACGTTGTACTACTGTATGTAAAGACATGATAGGTGATGCGGCGATCACTACGGCAAAAAGAGGTGGTGCAGACCTTGACAAAGGGTATAAAGATACTATGCCAAAAGATGCATACTCTATGTGGAACAAACTTCAAAAGTCTGTTATTGCCCCTAGCAATGGTACAGAATTCACTAACTGTTCAGACTGTGGTGAGTGTCTCGCTGTATGTCCGGTTGGTGCACTGGTAAGTCGTGACTTTGTGTACAAGTCAAATGCTTGGGATTTAAGAAGAATACCTGCTGTTGCAGCACACTCAAGTGATGGTGCACAAATCTATTATGAAGTAAAACCTACATCAATTGAAGACAGATCTGAAAAAATCTATCGTGTTACCAATGAATGGAACTATGTATCATTAGACGGTTCAGCACGTTTTGCCTATGATTTTGAAAACAGAAATGTAAGTAAAGATGAAGCAGCATTTAATGCAGCACTTGAAGCATTCAAAAAAGCAGATACAGTTCGTTTTAATTCTATGGTTACAAATGAAGAAGCAATGATGCTTCAAACACTTAAAGAAAAAATGGGACTTAAACTCTATAACCCAGAGGTAAGAGCATTCCAAAAATTCTTAGGGCACTATGCAGCAGCTTCAGGTTCATCTTTATACTCTACAGATACAGATGCAATCATGAAAAAGAGTGACTTTGTTATCTCTGTAGGTGCGGCGCTTAGAAATGATTCTCCAGCACTTAAATATGCATTTAACAACGTACAAAAGCTTAACAAAGGTGCAGGACTTTATTTCCACTCAGTAGGTGATACATTGATCCCTACATTTGGTAAGACGGTTGAGTCATTTGTTCATAAAGCAGGTCTTGAAGAAGCAGCACTTTATCTTATCTTAGATCTATTTGCAGATAAAGAGAAACTTCCTTCAGATGTAAAAGAGTACATCGAAAGTTTTAAAAGTACTGAGACTAGAACGGTTAAAGAACAAGTCATGAAGACTGTTAAAGAGATGGTTGTCAATGAAGAGACTGGCGAAGAGGAAGAGGTATCTAAAAAAGTAAAAGAGACTGTTGAAAAAGAGATCACTGTGACTATCAATGGCTTAGTGAACTTACTCGGTGGAGACTCTGAGAAATTTGATGCTGCATTTGAGAAGATGATGAAGAAAAAAGAGGCTTTCTCAATGATGGTCGGTGAAGATCTTTACTTCCATGAAAAATCAGAGAACCTAGCTAAGCTAGTAGCTCTTGTTGAAGCAACGTGTAACATTGATGTTGTGATGACCCCACCAAAATCAAATGCACTGGGTGTTGCACTGATCTGTGATCTTGATGATGAGTGTTCTGGTTACACAGTAGGTTACAATGAAAATGGTGACTTTAGACTCTCTGCACTTGGTGATGGCGACTTAGATATGCCAGCAATGAACCAGCAAGAGGGAACATTGACATCAATGGCTAAAAGAGTACTGCCTACCAATGCTGCATTAGAGTATGGCGGATATGAGCTAAATGATCTTATGAAAGCACTTGTAGGGGCACCAGAAGAGACTATTGAGTGGACAGAGATGCTTCCTGTAGCAAAAGGCTTTAAAGCAGTAGCTTTTGACTCTTTACCAAATGCATTTACCAATGAAGGCGTAGATAATCGTGGATATAGACTTGATGTTACGGTTCAAGAGGTAGAACTACCGACTGTAGAGAAGTTTGATGAGAGTTTAGTACTTGAAGGTGACATAGCATATAGATGTAACCCTGCTAGACAATTTAATGACTTTACAGACAAGTCTCACGAGATATTTGAAGCGTTTGCACTCTATGCAAGTACAGCTAAAGCTGAGAGCTTGGGAGAAAAAGTAGAAGTAGTATTTGAAAATGGAAGTATTACTTTAGATGTAGTTGCGGATGAGAAGATCCAAGGTGACATTGTAAAAGTACCAGATTTTAAATCTGCTAAAGATGTGTATGGTCTCTTTGGGGAGTCTAGATATCAAACAGTAACATTGAGAAAGGTGTAATATGGAAACAACACTTGTAGAAAATTTACCAGAGGTAACTGCTCTAGGTGTCATTATCAAAGCCGTGATTATCTTGGCTGTGATTTCGGCAATTGCAGGTTTTGGTACGTATATAGAAAGAAAAGTACTTGCATTTATGCAAAGACGTCTTGGGCCAATGCACGTAGGACCTTATGGATTACTTCAGATAGCAGCAGATGGTATTAAACTCTTCACAAAAGAAGATATCATCCCACAGAATGCAAATAAGTTGATCTTTATGATCGCACCGATCATTACAGCGGCAACTGCATTTATTGCTCTTTCTGCTGTACCGGTTTTCCCAGACTTTACGATTCCTGAGTTTATTCCTTTGCTTGGTGGTACATTTGTACCTTCTATTGCATCTGATCTCAATATAGGTTTATTGTTCGTACTTGGTATGATGGCAGCAGGACTTTATGGTCCATTGCTTGCTGGTATGTCACAAGCAAACAAATGGGGTATTATCGGAGCAGCAAGAACAGCAATTCAGTTTTTATCATATGAAGTAGTTACAGGGCTTTCTATCTTAGCACCTATCATGTTGGTTGGTTCATTGTCATTTGTTGATTTTAATGAAGCACAATCTGGTGGTATCGGTTCATGGCTTATCTGGCAACAACCAGTAGCGTTTGTACTATTCCTTATAGCAGGATTTGCAGAGACAAACAGAACACCATTTGACCTTCTTGAGCATGAAGCAGAAGTTGTTTCTGGTTATGCAACAGAATATTCAGGTATGAGATGGGGGATGTTCTTCATCGGTGAATATGCAAATATGATCACAGTTGCAATTATTGCTTCGATCGTATTCCTAGGTGGATATGACGTAGCAGGTGCATTTGGATGGTTGTTTATTATCCTTAAAATTGCATTCTTCTTCTTCTTAATGTTATGGGTAAGAGCATCATGGCCACATATTAGACCAGATCAGTTGATGTGGCTTTGTTGGAAAGTATTAATGCCAATCGCAATGATCAATATTTTGATTACTGCCATAGTGGTTATGGTATAAGGGAGCAGGTATGAGTTTAGAACAATTTAAAAACAGAAATGTAGGAACACAGAACTACACAAAAGTTGACGTAGGAAGTAAACCTGAAACAGCTATGGAGAAGTTTTCTCAAGTAGCAAAGAGAACAGTGAAAGGTGAACTTTTTGCAGGACTTGGGGTAACCATGAAAGCAATGATCAAGGCACTTTTTAAAGGTGACATGCATACAGTAAAGTATCCATTTGAAAAAATGCCAATATCACCAAGATATAGAGCGATCCATGACATGCTTAGATTACTTGAATCAGGTAACTACAGATGTATTGGTTGTGGTCTATGTGAAAAGATATGTATCTCAAACTGTATCTCTATGGATACAAGATATGATGAAGATCAACGTAAAGAAGTGAGTGAATATACCATTAACTTCGGTCGTTGTATCTTCTGTGGGTATTGTGCAGAAGTATGTCCGGAACTTGCTATTGTGCATGGACCGCGCTATGAGAATGCTTCAGAGCAAAGAGCTGGATTCTCACTCTTTGAAGATATGTTAACACCTATCGACAAACTGAACTTACAACAAGAGTATGATGGATTTGGTGCGGTATCTCCAAATGCAGATGAAAACATTAAACAAACGCCACTAGCGTATTAGGGAGAGTAGAATGTATGAAATCGTAGCCTTTTACCTATTTTCGGCTTTAACAATAGGACTTTTCTTGATCACAGTGATGAGTAAAAACGTACTTTACGCTATGACATCACTAGCTGCAGGTATGGTACTTATCTCTGGATTTTTCTTCATCTTGGGTGCAGACTTCCTTGGTGTAGTTCAACTTGTTGTATATGTAGGGGCTATTATGGCTCTCTACGCATTTGCAATGATGTTCTTTGATGCAACAAGAGATATCAAAGAGAAAAATACAAACAATACTTTGGTATTTTTACTTGGCGGACTGTCAGCATTGGTTCTGGTACTTATGTTTGCTGCACCGATCTTCTCTGAGAATATACAAGCACTTTACCCAATGCATGAAGGTATAGGTAATGCACAGGATGTGGGTATCGTACTCTTTACAAAGTACCTTGTACCATTTGAAGTAGCTGCGTTGATGTTACTGGTAGCAATGATAGCAGGAATTATACTTGCAGGTAAGAAAATGGATCAAAGTCTCACTGAAGATATGAGTGCAGATGATGAAATTATGATAGTAAAGGATGAAAAATGATAGGTCTTTCTCACTACCTGATCATATCAGCGATTATTTTCTCTATAGGATTAATCGGCGTACTTAGAAGAAGAAACCTTTTAATGCTTTTCTTCGCAACAGAGGTAATGCTTAATGCAGTAAATATCGCATTTGCAGCTATTTCACACTATTACAATGATTTAACAGGTCAAATGTTTGCATTCTTTATTATCGCTATTGCAGCGAGTGAAGTGGCAGTTGGACTTGGTATATTAATTGTATTGTATAAAAAATATGGAAGTCTTGATTTAGATGACCTTGCAAGTATGAGAGGGTAATAATGGAAAATTTAGTATATATAGCACTTTTTGCACCATTTGTAGGTTCTCTTTTTGCAGCTTTATTTGGTATGAGTGAAAGAAAAATATTTGTAGGTGTAGTAGCTTCTATTCTTATAGGTCTTGCTTTTGTTTCTTCAGCAACATTGGCATTCAACCTTTACACAACAGGTACAGTTGTACATGTAACAATGATGGATTGGATCAATGCAGGAGATCTTAATATACCATTTGGTTTTGTAGTTGATCAAATCTCTGTAACAATGATGACAGTCGTTACTTTGGTATCTACTATAGTACATGTTTATGCGATCGGTTATATGGACCATGATAAGAGTTTTAACAGATTTTTCTCATATCTGTCAGCATTCGTATTCTCTATGATGATACTTGTTATGTCAGATAACTTTGCTGGTCTCTTTATAGGTTGGGAAGGTGTTGGTGTCTGTTCATGGTTACTTGTTGGTTTTTGGTACCACAAGCCAGATCAGACAAGAGAAGAAAATCCTTCTATCTCTCCTTCTTGGGCAGCAAACGAAGCATTTATTATGAACCGTATCGCTGACCTTGGTATGTTGGTCGGTATCTTTGTTATTTACTGGAACACGGGTTCTCTTCAGTATGATGAAGTATTTGCTCAACTTCCATATCTTAGTGAAACTGTTTTAGTAACAGCAGCGATTGCACTCTTTATCGGTGCGATGGGTAAATCAGCTCAGTTCCCGCTTCACACATGGTTAACAGATGCGATGGAAGGTCCTACACCGGTTTCTGCATTGATTCACGCAGCAACAATGGTAACAGCAGGGGTTTTCTTAGTAATTAGATCCAATCCACTTTATAGTATGGAAGAAGTTGCAGGTGTAAGTTTCTTCATTGCGTCTTTGGGTACATTTGTTGCTTTCTACGCGGCATCTATGGCACTGGTTGAACGTGACTTAAAAAGAATTATTGCATACTCTACGCTTTCACAGTTAGG